>NZ_WXEX01000010.1 GCF_009877435.1 Heliomicrobium gestii
CCGCAGGTTCAAGTCCTGCCCCCGCAACCAAGTCAGTGAACAGGTGTTAGAAAGAACACCTGTTTTTGCTTTTTATGGGAAGATAAAGCCGTAAGGTTGTGTGGTATTATCGTGCAGAATAAACTATAATCAATTGTGGGGAAAGGAGTCGAATCTGTGGAGCATAGACTGCGGAGTATCATCATTCCGCTCATGAAATTATTCTTTTTATCTTTTGCCTTTTTTTTCCTCATTCAAACAGGGATGTATATCAGCCAACTGGCGCCAGAGAAAAGAAGCGAACTGGCGATGAACATATTTCCTTGGCTATTTACCCATGAGGTCGTCGCCATGGCCGGGGAAGTCAATTATCCCATTGACGATGTGACGTTGACACAGGGAATTATCTTTGCAGAACAACAACATCTCGCTGACGCTGAAGCCGCATCAGGCAGGGTGCTGGACGGGACGGGCAGAAATGGGGAGGCGGGATCGGGCCAACAGGCAACAACACCCATCCTTTCGATCTCCGCCCCTGTAGGCGCGCACAAGTCATCGACCAAGGTAGCCTACCTGACCTTTGATGATGGTCCGAGTGACATTACGCCGCAAGTCTTGGATATACTGCATAGGTATGGCATAGAAGCCACCTTTTTTGTGATCGGCAATCAAGCAGAGTCGCGCCCGGACACGATTCGGAGAATCCATTCGGAAGGGCACCTGATTGGAAATCATACCTACTCTCACCGGTATCGACAGATCTATGCCAGTCCATTGGCCTTTATCCAGGATCTGCAACAGGGGGAAGAGGTCCTCAACCAGTTGCTTAATGAGCGTCCGAAGCACGTTCGCGCTCCTGGCGGCACACTGGGCAACATGTCGAGCGAATTGATCAAACAGCTGACTTCCCAAGGCTATGTGCTTCACGATTGGAATGTCGATTCAAAGGATACGTCGGCGCCGATCGTAGGGGCCGAATCCATTCGCATGCAGGTGTTACGGCAGGCGGCTGACAAGCAAAACGCCGTCATTCTCTTTCACGACGGACCCGGTAAGATCACTCTGCCGTCTGCACTCCCTGCGATCATTGAAGGATTGAAGAAACAGGGTTTTATGTTCAAATCGTTGGATCATATCGAGAGACCGGTTGTGATGTACCAAAACTGATGGAACCTTCCGAAGAAAGAAGGCGCCATGCCGCTCGATAAAACGGGAAATCTTAAAAAAGGCCGGGTGCGTCAGAAATTGGCGCTTCCGGCCTTTTTGCGCGCCCGCTATGGCGCTGTCTGCAGTGTCAAATTAGTATAGACTGATGGTGGGCTCCGTTCGTTTCAGTAGAACAGCCAGTTGGGCGCGGGTCATTGCCTGATCCGGTTGGAATGAACCATCGCTGAAACCGGTCAACCAACGGCGCGATGTCAGGGCGGCGATTGCCTGTGCTGCATAATGGGTGGACGGCACATCCCAAAAGGGGGAGACCGAGCCGGTATTCTGGAGCGAATACGCGCGCTGCAACAGAAGAGCCAGTTCAGCCCGTGTCATCGTTTCGTTGGGCGCAAAGAAACCTTCGCCGCGCCCATTGATCAGGCCGGCCTTGACGGCGCGGGAGATGGCCTCTCGGGCCCAGTAATCATTGGGAACGTCGCGGAAGAAGATCGATGATCCGGCAGGCAAGTTCAGATGGCGGGCGATCAGTTGAATCGCTTCCGCCCGGGTGATCTTACGATCAGGGTCAAATTTTCCGTCGGGAGAGCCGGAAAGCAACCCTTGTTTCACCATCTCACTGATTTCCTTGGTGGCCCAATGATACTTTGTATCTGAAAACTTTAATTCCTGCAACCATGGTTGGAAGTTGTTCCATAACTGGGGATCTTCCAGGCCAAGGCGCCAAGCGGCAACACCAGCCAAGTTATAGACCTGCACCAGTCGCATCTTGGCCTGCAGTGAGGCCATGTTATCGAGCCAAAGTTCGTTCTGGCCGTTCGATCCCCAATAGCGCAGGCGAAAGGCGCCTTGATCCGCTATCCATTCGATCGGTGCGCCATATTCCGCTGAAAGGCGGAGGGCGCGCTTATACCCCACCCCATTGCCGTTTTTTCCGTTTACCCACTGGCGGCCGTAGAAGGGTATGCCCAGGATCAGTTTTTCCGGCGCGATGAGCGTGCTCATGTAGCGCGTTACGTTTTCCACCCAGCCGATCGATGCCACGGGTCCCGGTAGGGATGTGGCCCAGTGTTCATCATAAGCCATGACAATGACCTTATCGGCTGTGGCGCCGATGGCCCGGTAGTCATAGGCGTCGGACCAGTCGCCTGTGTTGGCCCGGGTCGCCGGGGCGACGGCGACGGAAAGCGTTTTGCCCTTGGCGTGAAGGGGACGGGCCAGTGCTTGCAAGAAGGCTACATAGGCGTCGCGTCTTGTGACGCTGAAATTTTCGAGGTCGATATTGAGGCCGTCGGCGCCGGTTTCATCGACGAAGGCAACCAATTCGGCGGCAAGTGAGGCGATTCGTTGCGGTGACAGCGCGGCGTCTCCGGCGGTCCGATCAAAGTTGTTGGTCAAAAAAGGCGCACCCTTCAATCCGTTGCTATGGAGCCACCGCAGCAGTTCTGGATCGGCGTTGGTCGTTAACCGGCCTTCTTTGCTCACCTCCAGCCATGGCAGGAAGACGCCGTTGATGTTCCCTCGGCTCTCCGTTAACTGTTGCTGATAGGCGGAGCGATCGCCGTCATAGAGGTAGACGAAGGCTTCTTTCTCCCCCTGTGGCGCCCATGACGCGTCGGCCCAAGCCTGATCCGGTCCCCGGAAGGCCCCCAGAGGCGTTAAGATGGAGAGGGAGATCAGGCAGAAACAGAGGAACCCGATAAGGCAAGCGCGTGTTGTCATGGCGGACCTCCCGTTATATGTGATATAATGCTAGAAGGAATTGCCTTTCAAGGAGGGCATTTTGGTGTTTGAAGAAACCTGGGAATCGAGCGCCCAGATCCTGGTCGTGGACGATGTGGTGACAAACGTGGAACTGATGCGTTTGCAGTTGACTCGGGCCGGTTATCAGGTGCTTACCGCTTTCAACGGGGAGCAAGCGCTCGAGTCGATAAAAAGGACATTGCCCGACTTGATCTTGTTGGACGTGATGATGCCGGGGATGAACGGCTTTGAGGTCTGTGGAAAGCTGAAAGAGGATCCCCATACGCAACTGATTCCCGTGGTTTTGGTCACCGCCCTTCATGAAGTGGAGGATCGGATTAAAGGGATTGAAGCCGGCGCAGATGATTTTATCAGCAAGCCCTTTAACCGTGTGGAGTTGCTGACACGGGTCAAATCGCTGCTTCGCATTCGCAAGTTATACCGCCAGTTAGAAAAAAGTTATCAGGAGATCGAATCAAAGAACGCCATCCTCACAGAAGAATTGAGAATGGCGCGCCATGTTCAGCAACACCTGCTGCCGACGGGTTATCCTTCCATGGAACGGTTGGCTTTTGAGGTGACCTATCGTCCCACCATCGAAATCGGTGGAGATTTCTATGACTTCATCACAGTCAATAAAGACGAGATTGGCGTATTTGTTTCTGACGTGTCCGGTCATGGTGTTTCGGCGGCCATGTTGACGATGGTGATCAGCACCATGATGCGATCGATCACTCAGGAGACCCATGCGCCCGGGCAGGTGCTTGATCGCTTGAACCTGCAGTTTGGCAAGATGGTGGAGGGCGAACTGACAGGCACTTTTGTCACGGCCTTTTCCCTGCTCGTCAATGAGGCGACGGGACGGGTCCATTACGCCAACGCCGGTCATCCCAGCCCGTTGCTGTTGCGCGCAGACAGTGACCATGTGGAAAAGCTGGACACCGATGGCTTTCCCCTGGGACTTTTCGATACGGCGGAATATGAGTCTCGAGAGATTGATATCCAGCCGGGCGACAAGTTGGTCCTATATACGGACGGCATCTATGACGTGGTCAACGAGCGCAAGGAATGTTTCGGTTTCAGTCGCTTTGTGGCGCTCGTCAATGAACTTCGCTTTTTATCGGCAAAAAAGATGGCTGAGGCGATCATGGCACGGATCAGCGCCTTCGCCCAGCAGATGCCTCAACCGGACGATATCTGTCTTGTGGTGATTGAACACCTCAGGTAATACAACATTCGTGGGGAACAGATTCTTTTTGGCCTTTTTTTACCCAACAAAAAGTGGCAAACCCTTTGCTCCGGGGATGCCACTTTTGTATCTCCTTTTCGATTGTACCGGCAATGGGGGTTCCTAGCGGTTCGTTCCGCCGGTCGGTTGGGGGTGTGTGCCCTGTGTATGCGCTTTGGCTGCCGGCGCAGTCTTGGGTGCGACGGGACCGCTTTTATCCGTGGCGCCTGTGCTTTTGCCATTGCCTCCGGACGGGCCGGCGGCAGCCGGGGGGGCGCTATCGGCAGGCGCTGGTGGGGAGGCAGCGGTGATGGCCTCCGGCGCAACGAGGGCTTCGATGTGGCTCAGTGTTCGCGTTTTTTCGCCATACTGGAAGGCGACGGGGTCTTTCCACTGAAAGGACTTCCAGGCATCACCGGTTGACGCGCTAAAAGGAACGATTTGATCGCCGATTTCCAGCCGGATTTCAACGGAACTTCCGTTTTCGACGCCTTTCAGGAACTTGCCCTCCCCAAAAGCGGGGTGCGCTGCGTCATAATAGGCGTAGTACGCATCAAGCGATTTGACGGTCAGACCGGCTGACTCGATCAGAAAGAGGGCGACCAGGCTGAGCAAAAGCCCTTTTAACCGCCAATAGCCGCTGTCGTTCATGGGCGGGCGTTCAGAGGCCAATTGATAGGTAACGCGAAACGCCAACACCGTGGCGGTCGCGCAAAAGGCCAGAGCAAAGCCCCAGGTCATATCCTGGTAGTAGCGTGCCGCTATCGTTTCCCAGTAGGTGGGAGGCGTTGATGTCTTCCAACGGATGTAGCCGTAAAGACCTAGGGAGACAGCCGCAGCCAGCACCCATCCGCCTGCCAGGAGTCCCAGGAGAAAACGCAAAGGGTCCTTTACCTTTACCCGCCGCCGGGCACGATTTCGAGTCGCCGATGACCGAGTTCGACGATTCAGTCGAATTCACCCCCGTAGCGATTTGAATTATCGACAAATGTCTTGTTATTCCTTCGCTACCCTGAGAAAATCTCCTGCTTTGTTAAGCTTAACAGCAACAGAACGGCATGTGACGTTGATCTGGAAGGTGGGGGTTATGATTACGGCAGAAAAACCGACGCGGACGCCGCGCCATATCCAGACAGAGCGGGGATGCGTGACCATCTGCGGTCCTGTAGAGGGGGCCGACATCCTGCGGTATCAGATGGATGAAGGACTGTGCGCCTTTCGTCTGCCAAAAGAGCAGCAAGAGGCGTTGGCAGAGATCGCCCGGTTGCCGGAAGGCCAGGTGATTCTGGCCCTTCACGACGAGCAGATCATCGGATATGTAACCTTTCACCGTCCCGAAGAGTTCGAGCGGTGGGCCCACGATCAGGTTCCCGGCATGTTGGAGTTGGGGGCGATTGAGACGAGCAAGCGGTGGCGAGGGTTGCATATCGGACGCCACCTGCTGGAAGTCGCCTTTGGCGAAGGCGCCCTCGAACCCTATGTGATCATCGCCACAGAGTACTACTGGCACTGGGATTTGAAGGGCGCCGGTCTTTCGGTGTGGGAATATCAGAAGTTTCTTGAAAGTCTCTTTAACCGCGTCGGTTTGCGGCGCGTCGGCACCGATGAACCGGATATCCTGGCCCATCCGGCCAATATGCTCATGGCTCGCGTGGGCCGCCTGGTTCCGCAGGAGTCGGTGCTGCTTTTTGAGGAGTCGCTCTATCAAAACCGGTGGATGTTTTGACGGGAGGCGTTGCGTTGATGCTTGTGGAGGATATCATGATCCGTCAGGTCCATGTGGTTGGGCCGGAAACAACGGTTCTTGAGGCATTGACACTGGCGGAACGGATGCGGGTGCGCCATCTGCCAGTGGTGGATGACGGGCGGTTGATCGGGATTATTTCCGACCGCGATTTGCGGGATGTGAAGCCCTCAATTATGGAAATCGACGATCTGGCGATTCTCTCGTCTACGCGCGTCAAGGATATCGTACATACCGCTCTCATCACTGTTCATCCCCTCGATGCCATTGAAGACGCGGCGAAGATGCTCTATGATCACCGCATCGGTTGCCTCCCGGTGGTGCAGGCCGGGAAATTGGTGGGCATCATCACCACAACCGATCTGCTTCATGCGATCGTTGACATGATGGGGATGGGGCAGCCGGGATCGTACCTGGAGATTGAGGTGCCTGATCGGCCGGGCGCCCTCTTCGATCTTGCCACGATCGTAAAGGCTCACGGCGTCAACATCATCAGCATCTTCGTCAATCCTGCTCGCCAGGGGGGACGTCGGGTCATTTCGCTGCGCATCGCCACCTTTGATCCCCGCCAGATCATTCAGGAGATTGGAGAGGCCGGTTATGCCGTGGTATTCCCGATTGCGTTGAAGGGGGAGTAGGCATGGGAAGACCGCCTCTTTTGATTTACTCGCCCGATTTTCATGCGTACCGGTTCGGGCCGGAACACCCTTTTAATCCCTTGCGGCTCGAAGTGACCGTCGATCTGCTCTGCCGCTGCGGGTTGATCGCGCCGGAGCAGATCGTGCCGCCGGACGATTGCTCATGGGAGGAACTGCGTCCGGTTCATTCCGAAGCCTTGCTCGACGCCATTAAAAGGGCGGGAGAGGGGACTCTCCTTCCGGAACAACTGCGTCTCTATGGTTTAGGGGATGAGGACACGCCTGCTTTTCCCGGCATGGGTGACGCCAGCCGTCTGGTGGCCGGCGCCACCTTGCAAGGCGTCCGCTTGATCATGGATGGGCGTGCCGATCACGTTTTTCAGATCGCCGGGGGGTTGCACCATGGACACCGCAATCGAGCCTCGGGCTTTTGCATCGTCAATGACGCGGCTGTTGCCATCGCCTACTTGCAGCGGCGCTATGGCATGAGAGTGGCCTACATTGACACGGACGCCCATCACGGCGACGGTGTCCAATCGATTTTTTACGATGACCCGACCGTATTGACCATCTCCCTGCATGAGACAGGTCGCTACCTCTTTCCGGGAACAGGCAATGTGGAGGAACGCGGCCGTTTTGATGGCTACGGTTTTTCCGTCAATCTGCCCTTGGAGGCTTACACGGAGGATGATTCTTTCATCGAACTCTACGAAAGCGCCATCGAACCCTTGATCGCGGCCTTTGAACCGGATCTGCTGATCACACAGAACGGCTGTGACGCCCACTATCTCGATCCGCTGACCCATCTGGCGCTGACGACGCGCAGCTTCGAAGCGATACCGCGGCTGGCCCATCGCCTCGCCCACACCTACTGTCAGGGACGCTGGCTGGCGCTGGGCGGCGGCGGTTACGACCACTGGCGGGTTGTTCCCCGGGCCTGGTCGTTGCTCTGGGCGGAGATGAATGATCAAAGGCCGGCAGAGGAGATTCCCCAGGACTGGTTGACACGTTGGCAGTCCCAAAGCCCTGTTTCGTTGCCGTCCCGCATGCGTGACGCCCACGATGAGTATCCGCCCATCCCGCGCCGGGCGATCATTGAAGATAAAAACCGGGTGACTTTGCAGCGGGCGACGCGGGACGCGGTGGACCAGATCCGAGCCCGTATCGCGCCCTAAGGCGCCTGAAACAGAATCCGATTTTCATTTTCTGCGCCAGACGGACAAATCGACCGGCTGGGCAGACTACCAGGGAAGGGAGGTTGTTGGTTCCCATGGCAGCGCCTTTTTTACCGCTTTCCAAAGCAGAGATGAACGAACTTGGATGGGACGCCTGCGACTTCGTCCTGGTCACCGGCGACGCCTATGTCGATCACCCCAGTTTCGGTGCGGCCATCATCGGCCGCGTCCTTGAAAGCCGAGGATACCGGGTCGGCATCCTCAGCCAGCCCGACTGGCGGGACGCCCGCTCATTTAAAGCGCTGGGCCGGCCGCGTTTGGCTTGGCTGGTGACGGCCGGCAACCTGGATTCGATGGTCAATCACTACACGGCAGCCAAGAAGCGCCGTTCAGAAGATTCCTATTCCCCTGGCGGCCGCGCCGGTTTGCGGCCTGACCGGGCCAGCCTGGTGTACGCTCACCGTTGCCGTCAGGCCTTTAAGGAACCGCCGATCATCCTTGGCGGAATTGAGGCCAGCCTGCGCCGTTTCGCCCACTATGATTATTGGGATGATAAGGTCCGTCGTTCTGTGCTGGTCGACGCCAAGGCGGATGTGCTCGTCTTCGGCATGGGCGAGGAACCGATCACCGCCCTGGCGGAAGAATTGAACCGTCGCCGCGCCGGCGAAGCCTTTGCCCATCCCCTCGGCGCAGCAACGCCCGGCGTCTGTTACATCGCAGCGGATCTCGCCGATATCCCGGAGACGAACCCCATCGTGCTCCCCAGTTTCGACGAGGTGGTTGCAGACAAGTGTGCTTATGCGAAAGCCTTTCAACTCCAGGAGCGGGAGCAAAATCCGGTCGATGGCAAGACCCTTGTCCAGCCCCATGGGGAACAGTTCTTGGTGCAAAACCGGCCTGGCCGGCCCCTGACGACAAAAGAGATGGACGCCCTTTACGATCTTCCTTTTGCACGTCAGCCCCATCCTGCATATGAAGGTATGGGGGGCGTGCCCGCGCTGGAAGAGGTGGAATTCAGCCTCACCGCCCAGCGGGGCTGTTTCGGCGGTTGCTCTTTCTGCGCCCTCACCTTCCACCAGGGACGGATCATCCAGGGGCGCAGCCATGACTCCCTCGTCCGTGAGGCTCGGCGATTGATCCGCTCCCCCCGCTTTAAGGGTTATATCCATGACGTGGGCGGTCCGACGGCCAACTTCCGTCGTCCGGCCTGCAGGAAACAGGGGAAGGCTGGCGCTTGCCGTGACCGCCAGTGCCTCCATCCCAAGCCCTGCCCCAATCTCGACGTCGATCACGGTGATCTCATCGATTTGTTGCGCAAATTGCGCGCACTGGAAGGGGTAAAAAAGGTCTTTATCCGATCGGGGTTGCGTTTCGATTACCTGATGGCGGACAAACCGGCCCGGCGGCGCGAGTTTTTAAAAGAGCTCTGTGAACACCACGTGAGCGGCCAGTTGAAGGTGGCCCCTGAGCATGCCTCGCCCAAGGTGCTTCGCCAGATGGGGAAACCGGGTATCGATGTCTACGAGGCGTTTAAAAAGGAGTATGAACAGGCCAACAAAGAAGTGGGTAGGGAACAGTACCTGGTGCCTTACCTGGTATCGAGCCACCCCGGCGCGGACATCCATGAGGCGATCGAACTGGCCGAGCGGCTCCGCGATTGGGGCTGCCATCCCGAACAGGTGCAGGACTTTATCCCCACGCCAGGCAGTTTATCGACATGCATCTATTACACCGGCATCGATCCCCGGACGATGGAACCGGTCTATGTGCCCCGCTCGCCCAAGGAGAAAGCCCGCCAGCGGGCGCTGCTCCAGTTTCGACGTTCTGAAAACTACCCGCTTGTCTACCAGGCCTTGCGCGCAGCGGGGCGGATGGACTTGGTTGGCCATGGCCCAAATGCCCTGATCCGGCCGCCCCGTCCCGGCATGGGCGGCGGTGATGCGGCAGGGTCGGCGCGAAAGGGGCGCCAGGAGACGCCTGCAAAGAAGGGACCGAGGGGCGCCGGCAAAGGGACCGGCAAGGCAGCCGGAAAAGGCGCTGGCAAAGGAAGTGGACGCAAAGGTCGCTCTTTTTGACAGCGCCGCCGCCTTCCGTTATACTAATATATTAGCGAGCATCATCCTCGGCGCGGGGATGGATGGCGCGCTATTTCTTTTGCGGGGAAGGGCGGAAGCAATTTTGACGATAAAAGCACATATCACCAGCCTTGGCTGTGCCAAAAACCGTGTCGACACAGAAGTGATGATGGGGTTATTGCGCGAGGCCGGCTATGAATTGACGCAACGAGAAGAAGACGCCCAAGTGTTGCTCGTTAACACCTGCGGTTTTATCCTCCCCGCCAAGGAAGAGTCGATCCAGACCATCCTTGAACTGGCCCGTTACAAAGAGACGGGCCGCTGCCGGGCGTTGCTGGTAGCCGGTTGTCTGCCCCAGGGCTACGCCGGTGAATTGGCGGCCGAACTGCCTGAGGTTGACGCCTTTTTCGGCCCTGGCGATGTGCCGCGCGTAGCGTCCATCGTCGCCGACGCGCTGGGGGGCAAACGCTCTCTGGAAGTGGGAAGACCGGAGTTTTTATACGACCATACCATGCCGCGCGTGCTTTCAACGCCCTTTCATTACGCCTATGTGAAGGTCGCCGATGGCTGTGACAACCGCTGCAGCTATTGCGCCATTCCGGAGTTGCGCGGACGCTTCCGTTCGCGCAGCGAGGAATCGATCATCCAGGAAACGCAAAGCCTTGTCGATCGGGGCATCCAGGAGGCGCTGCTGATCGCCCAGGATACGACCCGTTTCGGCGCTGATCGCTATAACGAGTTTCGTCTGCCCCAGTTGATCCGCAACCTGGCGCCCATCGAGGGGCTGCGGTGGATCCGGCTGATGTACTGTTATCCCTCTCATTTTACGCCGGAACTGATCGAGGCGATGGCCGCCGAGCCGAAGGTCTGCCGCTATGTGGACCTGCCGTTGCAGCATGCAGACGACGAACTTCTACAGTCGATGAACCGGCGCGCCAGCGTTGCCGAAATCCGTCGCCTGATCCAAACCCTGCGGGACCGCCTGCCGGGGCTGGCGATTCGCACCTCTTTCATCGTCGGCCTGCCGGGGGAGACGGAGGAGAAGTTTCAAGGGCTCCTTGATTTTCTCGCAGAGATGCGCTTTGACCGGGTCGGTGTATTTACATACTCCCGGGAAGAAAATACGCCGGCAGGGCAAATGGCCGATCAGGTTCCCGAGGAGATCAAGGAAGAACGCTATCACCGGGCGATGGCCTTACAGCAGGAGATCTCCTTGTCCATTCAACAGGAGTGGGTAGGGAAGACGCTGGAGGTTCTCGTCGAGGAAGAGGTCGCCCCCGGGATTTACCGGGGACGGAGCGAGCGGGAAGCGCCGGAGGTGGACGGCCACATTGAGTTTAGAGGCCGCCAGCGGATGGTGGGGGAGTGGGCCCATGTCCGGATCACCGCTGCCAGCCACTACGACCTGATGGGGGAAGCGATCGATGAACCTGGCGAATAAGGTCACCCTGACAAGGATCCTTTTTGTCCCCCTCTTTATGGTCATTCTCTTTATCCCTGAGGTGCCTCACCGGGAGTTCGTGGCTGCGGCTGTGTTCATCCTAGCCGCCGTCACCGACGGCTTGGACGGATATATTGCCCGGTCGAGAAAGCAGATCACTCGTCTCGGCACCTTTCTCGATCCCCTGGCCGACAAGCTGCTGGTCACCGCTGCGCTGATCTCCCTTGTCCAGTTGGGAAAGCTGTCGGCTTGGGTGGCCGTGATCATCGTCGGACGGGAATTTGCTGTCACCGGCCTGCGGGCCATCGTGGCGGCGGAAGGCCACACCATCGCGGCGAGCAAGTTGGGCAAGCTGAAAACGGTCTTTCAAATCGTCACCGTCGTGGCCATGTTGATTGATGAGGCGCTCAGCATCGTGGTGCCGCTGCCGATTACGGAGGTCATCCTTTACCTTACCGTCTTCTTCACCCTCTGGTCGGGCGTGGATTATTTTGTGAAAGCCAAGAAGTATCTGAAAAACCGCGTGGAAGCGTGATGTTTCCGGCGGTTTTTTGTTTGTATCGCTGGTGATTCCATTGGTTCGCCTTTCCATGATCGGACACTGCATTGTGGCGCCGCCACATCGGTGATTGCACTGTTCCCACCCGTTCCCTAATGAAAAGACCCTACAAAAAGCGTATAATCATCATACGAATAGTGGAAAGAGGGACCTGCAAAGGTCCCTTGTTTTTTGGGGGGAAGGGGAGGATTTTGATGAGAGGGATCAAACCGCTGTGGGTGGCGGTTTTTGCTGCCGTCGCTTTGGCGCTGCTCTGGGGCGCCGAAGCAGCGTACAGCCGTTTCGGCGTCGAACAACCGCTGCAAGAGGCCATCGCCGCCGTGGCGCCGGGCGCTTTTGTCCAGAGCCAAAGTGAAAAAACAGGAAAAATGATCGTTGAGGTGTCGCCCGTGCTGGTCAGCGACCTGGGTGACACCTACCGGCAGGTGAACAAGGTCGTGCGGTTACGCCTGGGACCGGAGGCGCAAGCGCAGTTGACCGACAACCCGGACGACATGTGTCACAAGCTTTGGGAACAGGTGCAATTTCCCTTGTTTCAAGGGATCGCCACGGGCAACTACATGGAGATGAAAAAGCAGATCGATACGATTTCGGCAGGCGCCGCTCCGGCGAAGATCGATACCTCCTTGGACGAGGACTATGTGTACCTGCGGGTCGTCAATGGCGATCACTTTTTGTACCGGATCGTGCCGCGGGAAAAGGGGGGTGACCGGTGATGAACCGTTCCGACATCCTGCGATATTGGAAAGAGGCGCTTCTCGGATTCGGTGTCGCCCTGGCCATCTTTCTTTCTTACCGGCTGATGAACCCCTTGCCGCTGTTTATCGCCTTGTCCAGCGGCTTTTTGGCCTACTTTCTCCTGGAACGGCAGGGGATCGGTCAGAGCGGCGGATTTGGCGATTATGACGCGCCGGCGGCCTTCTCCTTCGATGACATCGGCGGACAAGCCGTTGCCAAGCGGGAATTGATTGAGGCCCTCGATTTTATGACACACAGCGCCGCTACGGCGGAATTGGGCATTCGACCCCTCAAGGGGATCCTGCTCTGTGGGCCTCCGGGGACAGGCAAAACCCTATTGGCAAAGGCGGCGGCCGCGTACACAGACAGCGTGTACCTGACCTGTTCAGGAAGCGATTTTATCGAAGTTTACGCCGGCGTCGGCGCCGGCCGTGTCCGCAGTCTCTTTAAGCGGGCGCGGGAGCAGGCGAAGAAACAGGGAAAAAGCGGCGCCATCATCTTCGTCGATGAGATCGATGTGCTCGGCGCCAAGCGTGGCGGCGATCGAGGCCACCTGGAGTATGAACAGACCTTGAATGCCCTGCTCGTCGAGATGGATGGGCTGAAGGCAGACGATCCGATCCGGGTGCTCCTGATGGGCGCTACCAACCGGCCCGACCTGCTCGACGCCGCCTTGTTGCGTCCGGGTCGTTTTGACCGCCAGATTCAAGTGGATCTGCCCGACCGGGAGGGACGAAAGCATATCCTCGAGATCCACATGCGCAACAAGCCGATGGCGCGCGATGTCGATCTCGAGGCCGTCGCCCGGGAGACGATCGGCTTTTCCGGCGCCCAGTTGGAGAGTGTCGCCAACGAGGCGGCCATTCTGGCGCTGCGGGCCGGCGATAAAGAGATCGGCGGCAACCAGCTAAAGGATTCTATTGAGAAGGTGCTCATCGGGGAGGCTGGTGACCGTAAGGCCCTTGAGGAAGAGTTGTGGCGCGTCTCTGTTCACGAGACGGCGCACGCGCTGCTCAGCGAGTGGGAGCGGCCCGGTTCTGTCGCCCGTTTGACCATCTCTCCGCGGGGACGGGCGTTGGGCTATCTGCGCCAGGTCCCTCCGGAAGAAAAGGTGCTTGAGACGTACAGCGATATGATCGGCGGCATCCGTGTGGCCCTGGCCGGTCTGGCGGCGGAACAACTCGTCTTCGGAGAAGGCTCCTCCGGCGCCCGTCAAGACCTGGCCAACGCCTCCCAACTGTCTCTCCGGATTATCCTGTCTGGACTGTCTGACCTGGGACCGGTCGATGGCAACGAAATCCCCGAAACCGTCCGTTTCCGCGAACTGGGCAAGATCATGAAACGTGAACAAGAATTTGTCGCCGAGGCGCTGCGACTGCACCGGGACCTTCTGGAGGGAATCGCCCGACACCTGCGGGAGAAAGAGACCCTTTCCGGCGAGGAGTTTCGGGCGCAGGCGCAGGGGTTTGCCGAGACAGCCTGATCAGCAGGCCCGGCCCATGGCAGGGCCGGGCTTTTTTGCAAGTCACTGTTATGCTCGATCGTTCCGCAAGTTTTCTCGTGATAGGGTTCACTTTTTCTTTGATTTGCTCTACAGTAGAAAGTACCGTCCGCCGTCTATGCAATACCGCACGGAATAGGGGGAGCCCATGAAAAAACAGATCAAGTCTCTGTTGGACACAACACTCCATCGACCGATCCTGGGGATTCGAGAGGCCTTAAAATATATCGGCCCCGGCCTATTGGTCACCGTCGGTTTTATCGACCCAGGTAACTGGGCATCCAATATCGCCGCAGGCTCGGACTACGGCTATCAACTCTTGTGGATGGTCACCCTTTCCACCATCATGTTGATCCTGTTGCAGCACAATGTGGCTCATCTAGGGATCGTCACCGGCGATTGCTTGTCTGAGGCGGCTTCCAAGCACTTGAACCCGCTCCTGTCAAAAGCAGTGCTTTCCACAGCCGTCATCGCCTCTATCGCCACCGCCATGGCGGAAATTTTAGGCGGCGCCATCGCGCTGCAGCTGCTCTTTGCCATCCCCTTAAAGCTGGGCGCCGTGCTTGTGCTGGCCCTCGTTCTGTGGATGCTCTACTCAAACTCCTATGGGCGTTTGGAAAAATGGATTATCGGCTTTGTCTCCGTCATCGGCGTGTCTTTTCTTTACGAACTCAGCATGGTCCATGTGGACTGGGGAACCGTAGCGCAAAGTTGGGTCACACCGGCATTTCCGGAGGGCGCCATGCCGATCATTATGGCTGTCCTGGGCGCTGTGGTGATGCCCCATAATCTCTTCCTCCACTCTGAGGTCATCCAGAGCCGGCAATGGAATAAAGAGGATCCTGAAATCATTGACAAGCAATTAAAATATGAGTTTACTGACACATTGTTATCCATGGTGATCGGATGGGCGATCAACAGCGCCATGATCATTTTGGCGGCTTCAACCTTTTTCTTGCATCAAGTGTCCGTGACTGAAATCGGGCAGGCGCAACAGTTGTTAGAGCCCTTGCTGGGGAAAGGTTCCGCTCTTGTCTTCGGAATGGCCCTTCTCTTCGCCGGCATATCTTCGACCACAACAGCCGGCATGGCTGGAGGGAGTATTGTCGCCGGGATGTTTCGAGAACCCTATGATATCAAGGATCCCCACACCAAAATGGGTGTCGGCGGAATTCTGGGTTTGGCCACGCTGCTGATCTTCCTGATCGCCGATCCCTTTAAGGGGCTCGTCTACTCCCAGATGTTTTTAAGCATACAGTTGCCGATCACCGTGATGTTACAGATTTATCTGACGTCATCGGAGCGCGTGATGGGGAAATATAAAAATTCATTGATCCATAAGGGGCTATTGTGGACGATTGCGAGCATTGTCTCCCTCTTAAACATCATGTTATTGCTCAGTTTCCTTTAGTCGTCACGGAGAGGGTGTCGACTCTTCCCCTTGAAGCCCGGAAAAGCTATAATTGGAAAAGGAATGGGCAACAAATAATAAAAAGGAGCGCAACTGAGGCGAATCTTCCTGAGGAAATCACGATAAGCCTCCTTGGACGTTCCTTTTTCACTCCCTTCCGTTGAAAAAGCTTGATGAGGGTGTTATCATGATAAGCGCCGAAATCGTGTCCACTGGAACGGAACTGCTGCTGGGTCAATCTTTAAACACCAATGCCCAGTACTTGGCCGAGCGTCTGGCCGGGCTGGGCGTTTATTGCTTTTACCAGACGACGGTGGGAGATAACCCCGTGCGGATCCGGAGCGTCATCGAAAAGGCTCTTGAACGGGCCGATCTGGTCATCACCACGGGAGGCCTTGGCCCGACCATGGATGACCTGACCAAAGAAGTGGTCGCCGAGATTTTCGGCTTACCCATGGAGACAGACCCGGAGGTGCTTGGTCGCATCGAGGCCTTTTTTCAACGCCGGGGTCGGCTGATGCCGGAGAACAACACCAAGCAGGCCCTGATTCCTGCCGGCGCCCGGATCATTCCCAACCATCTGGGGACGGCGCCAGGGATCATCGTCGAGGGTGAGGGCAAGACGGTCATCCTGCTGCCCGGCCCGCCTTTTGAGATGAAGCCCATGTTCGAAGAAACGGTGGCGCCCTACCTGGCGGAGCGGACAAAGGTTAGCCCCGGTGTTCTCCATTCCAAGACACTGAAAGTGGTCGGTCCCGGGGAATCGGTGGTCGAGGATCGCCTGCGTGACCTGTTGCAGGCGTCCAACCCGACGATCGCGCTGCTGGCCAAGACGGCTGAGGTTCATGTGCGACTGACGGCGCGGGCGCCGTCGGTGCAGGAAGCGGAAGCGATGATCGCCGGTGAGGAGGCGGAAATCCGCCGTCGTCTTCATCCCTTTGTCTACGGCGCTGATGAGGAAACCCTGGCCTCTGTGGCCGGGCGGTTGCTGAGCGAGCAGAAACGGACGCTGGCGGCGGCTGAGTCCTGCACCGGCGGCTACATCAGCCACCTGCTCACCAATGTGGCGGGCTCGTCGGCCTACTTCCTCTTAGGAATCACCTCTTACTCCAACGAAGCGAAAGCGCAGGTTCTCGGCGTCGACGAGGCGATCCTCCAGCGCCACGGCGCTGTCAGCCCGGAAACTGCACTGGCCATGGCCTGTGGGGCGCGACGCCTGTCCGGCGCCGATGTGGCCCTGGCCGTCACCGGCATTGCCGGGCCAGGCGGGGGGAGCGAGGAAAAGCCGGTCGGTCTCGTCTATATGGCCCTGGCCGCTGACGATAGGGAAGAGGTTGAAAAGTTGCAGTTCTTCGGCGATCGGGTGACGATTAAGGAAAAAACAGCCTTTACCGTCCTCAACCGGTTGCGTTTGTACCTGACCGGAGACAAGGGCAACCCTGACCGTCCAGGGGAACAGTAGAGTGTCCAGCCCCCCCATTTTTACTAACTGTTTTTGAGAACAATGAAGGAGAGCAAAGATGACAGAAAACAAGAACATAGCAAATGATCAAGACAAGGCGAATGACAAGGTGAAATTTGGCGCGATCGATCTGAGCCCGAAAGTGGCTAAGGCCATCTTTGACATGGGTTTTGAAGAACCTTCTCCCATCCAGGCCAAGGCGATCCCCGTCATCATGCAGGGCAAGGACCTGATCGGCCAGGCGCAGACGGGCACCGGCAAGACGGCCACCTTCGGTATCCCCATGGCTGAAGCGCTGAATCCTCGCGACGGCCGGGTGCAGGCCCTCGTGTTGTGCCCCACTCGGGAATTGGCCATCCAGGTTGCCCAAGAGATCAGCAAGATCGGCCGTCTCAGCGACCTCAAGTCCCTGCCTGTCTATGGTGGACAGTCCATCGACCGCCAGATTCGGGCGCTCCGCTATGGCGTTCAAGTCGTCATCGGCACACCGGGCCGGATCCTCGATCACCTGAGCCGCAAGACACTGCGCCTGAACAACGTGCGCATGGTCGTCCTTGATGAAGCCGATGAGATGCTCGACATGGGCTTCATCGAAGACATTGAAGCCATCATCAAGGAAACGCCCGAAGACCGGCAGACGCTGCTCTTCTCGGCCACCATGCCGGGCCCGATCCAGCAACTGGCCCGCCAGTACATGAAAGAGCCTGAGTTTGTCACCATATCCCGGGACAAGCTGACCGTTCCCCTCATCGAACAGGTCTATTACGAGTGCAAGGAATCGCAGAAGGTGGACGCACTCTGCCGCATTCTCGACATGGAGGAGATCGGGTCGTCGATCATCTTCTGCCGCACCAAACGCGGTGTCGACGAACTGGTCGCCGCCCTGGAGACGCGCGGCTATTTTGCCGAGGGGTTGCACGGCGATCTCACCCAGGCCCAGCGGGACCGGGTGATGAAGAAGTTCCGCGACGGCAAGGCCGAACTGCTCATCGCCACCGACGTGGCTGCCCGCGGCTTGGACGTGGAAAATGTGACCCATGTCATCAACTATGACATCCCGCAGGATCCCGAGTCCTATGTTCACCGTATCGGTCGAACCGGCCGCGCCGGCCGCAAGGGCATCGCCATCACGCTGATCAACTACCGTGAATACCGCCAGTTGAAACTCATCGAACGGGTCACCAAAGCCCGCATCCAGCGGCGCGATCTGCCCTCCATGGCTGACATCGTTGAACGGCAGAAAGAAGCCCACAAGATGAAAATCGTCAAGCTCCTTGACGCCGGCCATTTTGGCGAGTACAAGAGCATCATCAGCGAACTGGCCGAAGATTATGATCCGATGGAGATCGCTGCGGCCACTCTCAAACTGCTTGTCGAAGGCCCCGAAGTCCAAACCGAGAAAGAAGAGGCCCCTGAATTCGGCAACACCGGCGCCGAACCGGGCATGGTCCGACTGTTCATGAATATCGGCCGCGCCCAGGGCATTCGTCCCCAGGACATCGTGCGCGCTGTCGCCGAAGAGGCTGGCATCCCCGGCAACGTGATCGGCGTCATTAACATCTATGACAAGTTCACCTTTGTGGAAGTGCCCGAAGATGTGGCTGGCCGTGTCATGGGCGTTATGCACCAGAATATGATCAAAGGCCGCAAGATCAGCGTCGAACCGGCCAAAGCCCGCTAAAACCGGATAAGGGCCGGCCTGTCCGGCCCCTCCGGGCTTAGGGGGAGAGGGGGAGCAAAGCATGCAATGGAATCGGCGCAACCAGGCCATCGCCGTGGTGACCCTTGTCTGCTTTTTCATCGGCCTCTCCACGACGGTCCAGTGGCGCACTCAGACGGAGATCGTCCGCCAGTCCTCAGCCGCTTCCGTTGACGAACTGACGTCGACGCTGATTCAGACGGAGCGATCCAAGGAGGCGCTGGCTGCCCAGCTCATGGAACTGAAAGGCCAGTTGGAAAAATACCGCGAAGGGGAAAATTCGAAACAGGCCCTTCAGCAGTCCATCGAAAAGACACGGATCAACGCAGGGCTGACACGCGTCGATGGCCCGGGTGTCGTGATCACCCTTAACGACAGCCCCAGAGCGCAACAATTCGATACCATCCGCAAGGACGACCCAAACAACTACTTCATTCACGATGCCTACCTGCGGGAACTGGTGAACACCCTCTGGACCGGCGGCGCCGAAGCGATCAGCATCAATGACCAGCGGCTGATCAGCACCTCGGAGATCTTCTGTGGCGGAACGACCATCTTCGTCAACCGCGAGTACATCACGCCGCCCTTTGTCATCAGCGCCGTCGGCGACCCGAAAACACTGACGGCTTCCGTCAATATGGCGATGACGACACTCTTTTTGAAAAACCTGCGCCAGCAGTATGGCATCGTCTTTGATGTCGTTCCCAGCGAAAGCATCCAGCTCCCCGCCTACCGGGGAGAAATCAAGTTTCAATACGCCAAAGCGGTCCAGGACAACCAGGCGGGGACACAGCCATGAATGTGATGAACGTAAAGATGCGCTGGAAAAAGTGGCAGGTCGCCGCCACCATCGTGGCCTTGGCCCTTGGCATTCTGCTGGTCACCCAGTTTAATACGGCCACCCTGATCGCCAAGGGACGTTCCGAGATCCAGGAACGGCGCAACTCTCTCATGGGGATCCTGGAGAAGATGGACAACGATAACGCCAGTGTGGAAAAAGAGGTGGCTCGGACCAAGGCGGAGATCGCCAAGTACGAACAAGTCGCCAAAGGGGTTGTCGGCGCCGGTCTCTCCGATGAGATCGACCGGCTGCGTATCCTCACCGGGTACTATCCCGTCAAAGGCCCCGGCATCCGCTTGACCCTCGACGATCACCTCGTGCCCAATCTTTCTTTGGATATCTTTGATTTGATGGATCTGGTCAATATCCTTCGCTACGGCGGCGCGGAAGCGATTGCCATCAACGGCCAGCGTATCGTGGCCAACACGGAAATCTATGTTTCGGGAAACAACATTCTCGTCAATAAAACGCCGATCAGCAGCGGCCGCAATCATGTCTTTGTCATTGACGCCATCGGCAACGCCGATGAACTGTCTCGCTACCTCCAAGTCACCGACGGAAAGATCGCCAGTTTGAAAGAAAACAAGATCGATGTAAAGATCGTCAAGCAATCCGAGGTGGAGATCCCCGCCTATTCGGATACGCTTAAGTTCCGCTACGCCAAGCCTGTGCTTGACAAGGCGGCGACGATGACATCGACGGCCAGTCCAGCCGGTCTAGGTCGAAACGCCAGCGGTGATGCGGGAGCGGCCAAGATGAACCAGGCCGGTTCGAACCCGCCGGCGGCCCAGCCGGCCACTGTGCGAACGGAGGAAAGAGCAGGCAATGTCAAACCTGCCGGGACAACGGGCAGCGCTACCAGCGTTGGAACAACGGTTTCCGGGGGAACCGGCGCCAGTCCCGCCGGCGCATCAGGCTCATCCGGCGGGGCGAATCCCTCCCGCACCACCGGCGGGGGCGCGGCGACAACGGGCGCAAGCGGTCAGCGATCCGGTCAGACAAGTGGCGCCAATCCCCCCTAGCATCGCTCGCCCGGGCTGACTCTGTCCAGCCTGGGCGGCCTTCTGTCAGGGCGCGCTCAAGTGTCGAAGCGCAAAAGGAGGAAAAGCCCTGCGCGCTTTTTTTGCCGTCGACTTATCAGAGCCGGTCCGGGAAGCATGTCGCGAAGGACAGAAGGCATTGCGCAGCGCTGGTGTCAAAGCGAGTTGGGTCAACTGGACAGCCGGTTGACGCCCCAGGGCCCCCAGTACCGCATTCATCGAGAAATCCTTTTTAATTGAAAAAAATGTCCATATTGACAGAACGTGGCAACAAACGGTATATTCAGATCAAATCGACAGGGTTCCTAATCGAAAAAGGGGGACTTGGAAGATGGCTGGCGACAACAAACTGCAGGCGTTACAGCAAGCGTTGAATTCGATTGAAAAGGCTTTTGGCAAAGGCTCGATCATGCGACTCGGCGAAGCGACGGCAAAACTCTCGGTGGAGATAATCCCCACCGGTTCCATCGCTTTAGACATGGCTCTCGGCATCGGCGGTGTTCCGCGAGGACGGATCGTCGAGGTTTACGGTCCTGAATCTTCCGGTAAGACGACAGTGGCCCTACATATCATCGCCGAGGCCCAGAAGATGGGCGGCATGGCGGCCTTCATCGATGCCGAGCATGCCCTCGATCCGGCCTATGCCCGCAATCTTGGCGTCGATATTGACAACCTGCTCGTCTCCCAGCCTGACACAGGCGAACAGGCCTTGGAGATCTGCGAAGCCTTAGTCCGCTCCGGCGCCATTGATGTGGTTGTCATTGACTCCGTCGCTGCGCTCGTTCCGAAGGCCGAGATTGACGGCGAGATGGGCGACACCCATGTGGGCTTGCAAGCGCGCCTCATGTCCCAAGCCTTGCGCAAATTGACCGGTGTCGTCTCCAAATCGAAAACCTGCTGCCTCTTCATCAACCAGATCCGTGAAAAGGTCGGCGTCATGTTCGGCAACCCCGAGACGACGCCGGGCGGACGGGCGCTCAAGTTTTACAGTTCTGTCCGGTTAGAGGTTCGCAAGGTGGAAACGCTCAAGCAGGGATCCGACATGATTGGCTCGCGCACACGGGTCAAAGTCGTAAAGAATAAGGTAGCTCCGCCCTTTAAAGTGGCTGATTTCGACATCATGTACGGTGAAGGCATTTCCCGCGAAGGCAGCCTGGTCGACCTGGCTGTCGACATGAGTATTGTCGAAAAAAGCGGCGCTTGGTACTCTTATAAGGGCGACCGTCTGGGACAGGGCCGTGAAAACGTCAAGGAATTCCTCCGCAACCACCCCGATCTGGCGGCAGAGATCGAGAACATCATCCGCGGACGCACCGAGAGCGCCCGTATCGCCGCCACTGCCGCGCCTGCCGCAGGAGACAGCGAGTGAGCGCAACCAGGGGGCTCGGCTTCGGCGGCATGGGGGGCAAAAGACAAAAGGAAAAAGAAGCAATCACGCCAGAGGAGGCCTGGTCAAAGGCCCTCCTCTGGCTTTCTCGTCGTTCCCTCAGCCGTCGCGAGGTGGAGACGCGACTGAAGCGGCTTGGCCTTGCTGAGGAGAATACCGAAGAAATCCTGGAACGACTGCGGGAAATCGGTTACCTCGATGACAGCCGTTTTGCCCGCTCCTTTGCCCGCTACCGCGTCGAAACGTCCTCCGCCGGCTCCCAGAGGCTGATGCGCGACCTGGCCGTCCGTGGCATTGAAGAGGTGGAAGCCAAAGCGGTCATCGAGGAGTTCCTCCCTGAGGCGGAGGAAGAGGCGCGAGCCCGCCGTCTCGCCGAAAAAAAACTGGCCGAATGGGCGCGCTCGGGACGATACGCTGACGGGGAAGAGCCGGCGAGAAGCCGGGACGTAGCCGCCCGTCTGGGCCGTCATTTGCAGCAAAAAGGATTTCCCTTGTCCATGATCTACCGACTGATCGACAGCCTGGAAGGGGAAGGGCGATTTACTTTTGATGTTTAGGCCTGATGCGGTCGACGCCGACGATGCCGTGGACAACTTGACACAATATCTGAAAAATATTAAAATGGTTAAAGGGAAGTTAAGGTTTTCGCGGAGTTTTTCTCGCCGCTTGTGACGGGCGTTTCTTATATATTACATTCTACAGCGTTCCCTACGTGTGAGGATATAGGAGCCTCTCAACCCTCTCCGGGTGCTGTGATGGGCATATAAGAAAATAGGCGTCACAGCCTGTTTACGTCAGGCTGTGGGTCATTCGCCATAGATACAGGTGGAATGAATCCTCCCGAAACCGAGTTTCTTCTCGGTTTTTTCTATTTTGCCAACTACTTCATTTTTGGTTAAGCGGAAAAGTGAGGAGGTGAAAGGACTCAATGGAATGGATTATCACTGGCTTAGTGGCCGTCATCGCTTTTGTTGGCGGGATTTTTTACCGGAAGTCCATTGCGGAAGGGAAAATCGGCTCTGCCGAAGAACGGGCGCGCCAAATCGTCGACGACGCTGTAAGAGAAGCGGAAGCGAAACGTCGCGAAGCGGTGCTGGCGGCCAAGGATGAAGTTCACCAGATGCGTTCCGAGGCCGAACGGGAAAACCGGGAACGGCGCAACGAACTGCAACGTCTGGAACGTCGTCTGTTGCAAAAGGAAGAGTCCCTGGACCGGAAGATGGAATCGATGGAGCGCAAGGAAGACAACCTGCAGCGCCGTGAAGATGAAATCGAAAAACTCCGGGCCGGACTGGCGGAAACGCTGCAAAAGCAGGTCGCCGAACTGGAACGGTTGTCTGGCTTGACTTCAGAAGAGGCGCGGACGCTGCTTCTGTCCAACATTGAAGACGAAGTGAAGCATGAAGCGGCCATGATGATTAAGACGATCGAGAATCAGGCCAAGGAAGAGGCGGAAAAGCGCGCTCGCGAGATCATTTCGCTGGCGATCCAACGCTGCGCCGCCGACCATGTGGCTGAATCGACCGTTTCTGTCGTGGCGCTGCCCAATGACGAAATGAAGGGCCGCATCATCGGCCGTGAAGGACGAAATATCCGCACCCTGGAGACGCTGACGGGCATCGATCTGATCATCGATGATACGCCGGAAGCGGTCATCCTCTCCGGTTTCGATCCCATTCGCCGCGAGGTGGCGCGGATCGCCCTGGAGAAGCTGATCCTCGATGGCCGGATTCATCCGGCGCGGATCGAAGAAATGGTCGAGAAGGCTCAAAAAGAGGTGGAACAACGCATCCGAGAGGAAGGCGAACAGGCCACCTTCGACACGGGCATTCACGGGCTCCATCCCGAATTGATCAAGCTCCTGGGACGTCTGCGCTGGCGCACTTCCTATGGACAGAACGTGCTCAAGCACTCGATCGAAGTGGCCCACCTGGCTGGCTTGATGGCCGCCGAATTGGGTGTCGATCCCGTCCTGGCTCGCCGCGCCGGTCTGTTGCATGACATCGGCAAAGCGGTCGACCACGAGATGGAAGGCAACCACGTCAGCATCGGTATCGATCTGGCCAAAAAATACCGCGAATCGCGGGAAGTCATTCACTGCATCGCCGCCCATCACGGCGACGAAGAGGCGCGCACCATCGAGGCGGTTCTGGTTGCGGCGGCAGACGCCGTTTCAGCGGCTCGGCCTGGCGCTCGACGGGAGACCCTCGAATCCTACATCAAGCGACTGCAAAAGCTTGAGGAAATCGCCGACTCTTTTGAAGGCGTCGAGAAAGCCTTCGCCATCCAGGCCGGACGCGAGATCCGCATCATGGTCAAACCGGACAAGGTGGATGATGCAGAGTCGCTCCGCGTCGCCCGGGAAATTGTCAAACGGATTGAATCTGAACTGGAATATCCCGGTCAAATCAAAGTCGTCGTCATTCGCGAAACCCGAGCGGTTGACTACGCCAAGTAAACCGTTGTCAAGCGAAGGCCGATCCGTTGCGGATCGGCCTTCCTGTTTTGCCAGCAGCTTTCTCCTAGGTTCGCGGACGAATAGGGAAGGATTTTGCCATCCTATGTAGAAACAGTTCACATTCGAATGCCGCGAGGAGTGACCCTTTTTGAGCTTGCGTTTTAAACAAGGACCGGAAGTGAACGGCAGCATGGGACTGTTGATCTCGATCCTGGTCCGCTATCCGGAAGTGGGCACCGTCAATTATGACCCGGCGCGCCGGGTTTTAAAGTTCACTTTTCTCCTGCAGCGCGAGAGTGGCAAGGACAAGTTGCCCGCCATCGCCGAGGGCGTCAAAACCGCGCTGGAGGTCTTTCATGAACTGGAAGGACTCTCGCCGTCGGTGACCTCTGTGGAACCGCGTGTGGGCGATGGCTTGGCCAGCCTGGAGGTCTATCGCGATGTGGAGAGCCTATCGCTGAATGAGATCGCCCTCCTGATCGATTTGCTGAATCAGCAGGCCGGGCAGGTCATCCTCTCGGAAGATGAGGGGGAGGCCTTGCAGGAAGAGGAGCGGTTGTGGCAGGAAGAACTGATCTCCCACATGCTGGACAGCCTGAAGAGCGGAGGGTATGATCAACAGGTCTATGCCTTCCGGGAAGAGGGACGGGTCATGGTCTATAATAAGTAAGCCATTGGACATAGATGAATCGGTTCCATGGAGAAACTGTGGTTGACAGCGGCCACAGTTTCCTGCATAGTGGGGAGACATGGCGAAAGAAAATGACGTACGTTGGAGGCCGAAGGGATTTGCGCATTCTGTTTATCGGTGATATCGTCGGCAAGCCAGGGCGGCGAGCCGTTGAGTTGATGGTGCCCAAGTTGGTCCGGGAACGGGCGATCGATTTCGTCATCGCCAACGGTGAAAACGCCGCCGGCGGTAACGGCATCACGCGAGAGATCACCCACGAACTGCTCGACCGGGGGATCCATGTGCTGACCATGGGCAACCATGTCTGGGACAAACGAGAGATCCTGGACTTTATCGATAGCGAACCACGTCTCATTCGGCCGGCAAACTACCCGATGGGCGCGCCGGGGCGAGGTTGGGGCGTCTTTACCCTGCCCGATGGCAAACGGATCGCCGTCGGCAATTTCTGCGGTCGTGTCTTTCTCGATAACCTGGATTGTCCCTTTTACGGAGTGGGCCGCATGCTCGAATCCTTGCACGGCCAGACCGATTATGTGTTCATTGACTTTCATGGCGAGGCGACATCGGAAAAGGTGGCCTTCGGCTATCACCTGGACGGCCGCGCGACGGCGGTGGTGGGGACCCACACCCATGTGCAGACGGCCGATGAGCGCATCCTCGCCGGCGGTACCGCTTATATCAGTGACGTCGGCATGACAGGCCCCTATGACTCTGTGCTGGGTGTGAAGAAAGAGGCGATCCTGCGCAAATTCATCACTGGACTGCCGGTCCGCTTCGAGACGGCGACAGGGCCGTTGCAGTTCTGCGCTGTTATCATCACCTTGGGTGATAAGGGCAAAGCCACGAAGATTGAACGGGTTTTCGAAAAGTTTGAGGGGTAACGGAAACACCTTCACAGGTATTCCATCGCGGTGATGAACCGTCGATAAAACGATGAAAGGCGCCTCTTATGCAGGGGGCGCCTTTGTTCGTGCTGGATCATAATTAACAGGATAAAAATGGAGAAAATATAGATTGAAAAAAAGCAATTTTCGGTGTAATCTAGAAACACACATTAGTGGAAATTACATGAAAAAACAGGGAGGCCGTTGACATGGAAGTGCTCAAAGTATCAGCCAAATCCAGCCCGAACCGAGTGGCAGGCGCCTTGGCCGGCGTGCTAAGAGAGCGAGGCGGCGCCGAGATCCAGGCCATCGGGGCGGGCGCCCTGAACCAGGCAGTCAAGGCGGTGGCCATTGCGCGCGGTTTTGAAGCCCTCCGGGGTGTAGACCTCATCTGTATCCCTGCCTTCACAGACATCCAGATCGATGGCGAAGAGCGGACGGCGATTAAGCTGATCGTAGAACCGCGCTGACGAGCCGTTTACAGCCTGCCTACATAGGACCTGCCTCTTTGCGGGCAGGTTTCTTGCTTTTTGAGACTTTTGTCCTGCTTCGATGTCATGTCAGAAGGAGACCATGAGGTTTGATGATATGAAAAAGGGAGAATCCATCACATCTTTGCAGGAGAAGGGAAGCCCCTTGATCCAGGTTGCCGATGCCCATTGTGATACCCTTTTGAAGGTTTGCGACGATGGCTTCTCCCTTTTCGATCAAGCCGGCGGCGCCGTCTGCGTCCGGGGACTGCAAGCGGGAGGGGTGGCGTTGCAATTTTTCGCCGCCTATATCGGCGAGGCCTATAAACCCTATGGGAGCCTCCGGCGTACACTGGAACTGATCGACGCCTATCACCGGATGATCCGGGAGAACCGCGACGTTCTCTTTTCTTTGTGTTGGAAAGAGGAACTCGCCGACACGGGGACCCGCTGCGGCGCATTGCTGGCAATTGAGGGCGGCGAAGCGCTGGAAGGCTCTCTCGACCTGCTGGATATCCTCTTTCGTCTCGGTGTCCGCTCCATAGGGTTGACCTGGAACCAGCGCAACCTTCTGGCCGACGGGAGTTGGGAGGAAGCAAGCAAAGGCGGCTTAACCCGTTTTGGGCGGCAGGTCGTTGAACGGATGGAGTACCTGGGAATGGTTGTCGATGCCGCCCATATCGCTCCGGCCGGTTTCTGGGATCTCAGTGCGTTGTGCCAGCGCCCCTGGCTGGTTTCCCATACCTGTTGCCGCAGTCTGCACGATCACCCCCGCAACATCGATGACCGGCAGATCGCTGCATTGGCGGCGCGGGGCGGCGTCATGGGGATCACCTTCTATCCGGACTTCCTCGGTGATGCCAGGGCCGGCGTGAAGGCAGTTGCCGATCACATCGAGCAGGCCTGCCAGGCTGGCGGCGGCTATGAACATGTCGGCATCGGCAGCGATTTTGACGGCGCTGACCGTTACGCCCTCGGCTTGGAGGGGGCTGAGCGTTTTCCGCGCTTGTGGGAGGCCTTGGGAGAAAGAGGCTTCTCTGACGAGCAGATTCGAGCGATTGGGTCGGGCAACCTGATGCGCCTGCTGGCCAAGAACCTCCCGGATCGACCGGTTGAACCGTAACAAGGGTTTGGCCTGGAAAAACGTGAGGTTCCTGTGTATGGCCAATAGAGGTGGAAGCAAAGAATAAGTGCAAGGAACGGAACGAAGGGGGAGGCCGCATGGAGCGTCGAGACCTCCATTGTGAACATTGCCTATACGCCGAACGTTTTGGAGATTGTCTGCCTTGCAATGAATGCTCCGATGGCAGTGAATACGAGCCGTCGATAGAAAAAGAAAGGGATTAAAACCTTGAAACATCCCCCGCTGTAGGTCTAGAATGAAAGGTAGCATTTTTTTAAGCGGGGGAGATACATACCATGTTTGATTGGAAACCGGCACGTCGAATGGCCAACCTCTCGTCTGCCATGTTCTCGCGTATGGATGCGTTGCGGCAAGAGGTGGAAGGCGGCGGCGTTGATGTGATTAATCTTGGCATCGGCAGCCCTGATCGTCCTCCGGCCCCCCATGTGCGGCAGGCCCTGATGGACGGTCTGGCCCGAGACGATGCCTTTGGGTATGCATTGACAGACGGGCTGATGGAGTTCAAGAGCGCTGTTGCCGATTGGTATCAACAACGGTTCGGAGTGACCCTTGACCCGAAGACAGAGGTCCTCTCCCTCATGGGATCCCAGGACGGTCTCGGTCATCTCGGTTTGGCCCTGTTAGATCCCGGTGACATCACCCTCGTCCCCGATCCGGGATACCCCATCTACTCAGCCGGTGTTCTTCTCGCCGAAGGCGTGCCGTATCCGCTACCGCTGGAACGAGAAAAGAACTACCTGCCTGATTTTGACGCCATTCCGGAAGAGGTCTTGCAACGGGCCAAGTTGATGATCCTGAACTATCCCAGCAATCCGATGGCCGCCACGGCGGAATTGGAGTTTTTCGCTCGTGTCGTCGACTTTGCGCGCCGCAACAGCATCATCGTGTTGCATGACGTGGCCTATTCGGAACTGGCCTATGACGGCTATCGTCCTGTCAGCTTCTTGCAAGCGCCGGGGGCCAAAGAGGTGGGTATTGAGTTCCACTCTGTCTCCAAATCCTATAACCTGGCCGGCTGCCGTTTGGGCATGGCTGTGGGCAACCGGGAGGTTCTTGCCGTTCTGGCTAACCTGAAATCCAACATCGATTACGGCGTCTTTAAGGCGGTGCAATGGGCAGCTGTGGCTGCGTTGCGCGGACCGCAGGCCATGGTTGAGGAAAACGCCAAGGCCTACCAGCGCCGGCGTGATGTGCTCGTCGATGGGTTGGCTCGCATCGGCTGGCAGATGGATAAGCCGAAGGCCTCCATGTTCGTCTGGGCGCCCGTGCCAGAGGGATTTGCCTCTTCTTTCGCCTTTGCCGAGGAGCTGCTGCGGGAAACGGGCGTGCTGGTCGTGCCGGGTAACGCTTTTGGTGAGCGGGGCGAGGGGTATGTCCGCATCGCCCTGGTCGTTTCCGAGGAGCGCCTGGCCGAGGCTGTCGATCGGATCGCCAAACGGTATCGTTTCGCCGGTTGATCGAAGTCTCTCTTATGGGATAGTTCGCCTGCCTTTGACATAAAATGGTGATAAGACACAGGCAGGAGGGCGTGGCGTCATGGGAGAAGGAAATCGTGAACCGCTGGAGGCGTTGCAGGATGAAGTGGACTACCTGCGCTCGCGGCTACATCAGTTGAGGCTCAGTCGCCGCGTGTTGATGGCGTTGCTGGAGACGGTGGACAGTGAACGGCGGGACGCCATCGCTCGCCTGGAGGCCGAAAACCGCCGCCTGAGGCGCTCAAGACGGGACGATTTGGAGAAACTATCCCTGATCCGCAGTGACGACAGAAAAGTTCTTTGGATTTGCAGGAATGACTCAAAAGACGGCGAATAATTTTATGTATCACATTACGCATATTCGGGGCAGGCGTCACTCACTGTGACGCAGGGAAGTCGGTGTGAATCCGACGCGGTGCCGCCACTGTGACGGGGAGGGCGCTTCTATGACCACCGGGGAACCGGGAAGGCGAAGCGGTTGATGAACCTGAGCCAGGAGACCTGACTGCCCCCACCGCAAGAACCCGCGCGCTACGGGGGAGGTGACCGGACCGGGGAATGGTCTGTTGATTTCCCAGGTTTGTATTTGTGTCAAATCCCACACCTTGCAAAGGGGTGTGGTTTTTTTATGGGCGGGGAGAGTGGGAACAACTGCGAAAAGGCTACACGACAGGATCCTGCGCTGCCGCTGCGGCCAAGGCGGCGACAGGCTTCCTCTACGGAACGCTTGCCGGGACAACCATTGACGCGACAGAGCTTCCCGCTGATTCGAAGATGCCGATCGACATCCCGCTGCCGCTGGGCGGCCGGTTGATCGTCCAAGCGGAGCGGGTGGAAGAGCAGGCGCCTTCTGTTGCCGTGAGCGAGAGCGTCACCTGCCAGGTGATCAAAGACGGCGGTGACGACCCTGACGCCACCCATGGCTTGGCGATTCGCGTGACCGCCTTGCCTGCGCCGGACGGGATACACATCGACGGGGGGCTGGGCGTCGGTCGGGTGACCAAGCCTGGCTTGGCCATACCGGTTGGGGAAGCGGCCATCAATCCGACGCCGCGCGCCATGATCACCGCCGCTGTGGGGGAAACGCTCCCTCCTGGACGGGGGGTTCGCCTGATCGTCTGGGTTCCTGAGGGGGAACGGGTCGGCCCATCGACATTAAATCCCCGCTTGGGCGTTGTTGGCGGCATCTCCATCTTGGGAACGACGGGCATCGTCAATCCCATGTCAGAAGAGGCCTTCAAACACAGCCTGGAACCGCAGATCGATGTGGCTCTTGCTGCCGGTCACCGGACTCTCCTGCTCACACCGGGTCACATGGGGCGGCGGGGATTGGAGCAGCGGGGAGCGCCCTCAGACGCCGTCGTGCTGACGAGCAACTTCATCGGTCATATGCTGGACGCCTGCGCCCAAAAAGGCGTCCGGGAGGTTCTGCTCTGGGGGCATGTGGGCAAGCTGGTCAAGGTGGCTGGCGGCATCTTCCACACCCACAGCCGGATCGCCGACGGGCGCCGAGAGATCATCGCCGCCCATGCCGCCGTCTGCGGACTGCCCCTTGAACTCGTCAAGGAGCTGTTGGAGGCCAACACGGCGGAAGCGGCGGTGGACCTGCTGACGAAGGCCGGACGACGCAACTTCTTCGATCACCTGGCCGATGTGGCTGCCGAAAAGGCGGCTGAACGTTTTCGCGGAACTGTTTCTGTCATATTCACAGATTTGAAGGGAGAACCGCTAGGGTGGAGTCGTCAAGCAACGCTTCCGGGACTGGACCGGGATTTCCGGTCACCGTCGTCGGCATCGGACCCGGCACAGACGAATATTTGACACCGGCCGCGCTGCAAGCCGTGGAGGAGGCCGATGTGCTCGTCGGAGGTCCTCGCGCGCTGGCGCTTTTTGCCAGATTCAACAAACCAGGCCGGATCATCGACCGCCATCTAAACGAACTGATCGAGTATATCGCTGTTGAGCGGTTATCAGGGCGTGTCGCTGTCCTCGTCTCCGGCGATCCCGGCTATTACAGCCTGTTGCCCCGTCTCACCGGCGCCCTCGGCGCCGAAGCGCTCCGGGTCATCCCAGGACTTAGTTCCTTGCAGATGGCCTTTGCCCGTCTCAAGCTGCCCTGGCAGGAGGCGACATGGAAGAGCATGCACGGTCGCCCTATGGAGGATGTCCTTGCCGCCCTCGACCATGCGGGCTGGGTTGCTTTCCTGACCGATCCGGACCATTCACCGGAAGCCATCGCCGCCTACCTGGATGCTCGGGGGGAGGGGGAGCGACGGGCTTTTGTGACGCGGAATCTTGGCTATGAAGACGAAACCGTCGAAGAGGGTACTGTACATACAATTGCACTCGTGAACACAGGCGCGTACAGGCCGGCTGTGTTGATCGTCCGTGGGGGCGTTGACGCCCGAACGGACCGCCGGGAGGGGATGCAACCGAATCCCCTTCCGGCGATCCTGCCAGGCGACGGTTCGATGGGCTCTTCCCCTTCGATCGCCGCCATCGGATTGCCTGATGACGTCTTCATCCGAGGTCAGGTTCCCATGACCAAATCGGACATCCGGGCGCTCACCCTGGTGCGAGCGCAGATCGGCCCTGGTGATATCGTCTGGGATGTCGGGGCCGGCACCGGATCGATCAGTGTGGAAGCGGCCTTGCAGGCGCGGGGCGGCCAGGTCTTCGCTGTCGAGCGTGGCCTGGTCGGTTGTGACCTGATCGAAGCCAACGGGCGGAAGCAGGGCGTGGACAATCTCGTCGTCGTGGCGGGCGAAGCGCCAGAGGCCTTAGGCGACCTGCCGGCGCCGAACGCCGTGATCATCGGCGGCTCCGGCGGAAAATTGCCTGAGATCCTGGAGACCATCTGGCGCCGGCTGCAAACGGGCGGTCGGCTCGTCCTCAACGCCGTCACCGTCGAGACGGTGGCCATGGCTACCCATTGGTTGAAACAAAAGGGAATTCCCTTTGAAGCAAGTCAAATTCAGGTGAACCGCCTGGACCCGGTCGGTTCGGTTCACCTGTGGAAGAGTCAGAACCCCGTGGTCATCATCTGGACCCGAAAGGAGAGTGGCTGAATGCTGGGAAGATTTTACGGCATCGGCGTCGGGCCGGGCGATCCGGCGCTGCTGACGCGGCGGGCCGTCGCCCTGTTGGAGACAACGCCGGTGATTTTTACGCCTCGTGGCAAAGGGGGCGGCGAAGGGGTGGCCTTGACCATCATTCGCGATGTTTTGCCGGAGACGACAGTGGTGGCGCCGCTGCACCTGCCCATGACCCAGGATGATCGTCTCTTGCGGGACGCCTGGGAGCAAGCGGCGCGGCAGATTTACGATGTGTTGTCTGCCGGCAAAGACGCCGCCTTCATCACCATCGGCGACTGTCTGCTTTTCTCCACCTATGGCTACCTATTAAAATCGCTTCGGGCGATTGACCCCGCCATCATCGTCGAGAGCGTGCCGGGCGTGACCTCCTTTTCCGCCAGCGCTTCCCGGCTGAATCTTCCCCTTGCGGAAGGAGAGGAACCTTTGCTTGTCGTCCCGGCTTTGCGGGATCCCGAGGAACTGCGACCGCTCTTGCGGCAGTTTCCCAACCTGGTTCTGATGAAAGTGGCTTCTCGCTTCGACGAGATCTTCCGGGTGTTGCAAGAGGAGGGGCGCGCTGAATCAGCCGCCTTTGTGACCCGCTGCGGCACGCCGGAGGAACAGATCGTCACCGATCTGGCTTCCCTGGTTGGGCAGAAGCTCGATTATCTCAGCCTGTTGATCGTTAAAGAAAAGGGGGTGCCAGTATGATCAGCTTTATTGGCGCAGGACCGGGCGATCCCGATCTGATCACTGTCAAGGGACAGAAGCGCCTCGCTGAGGCCGATGTGGTCATCTTCGCCGGATCGCTCGTCAACCCGGCCGTCCTGCATGTTTGCAAGGCTGGCGCGGAGATCCACGACAGTGCTTCCATGACCCTTGAAGCGGTGCTGGCCGTCATGAAGCGGGCGGTGGGCGAGGGAAAAAAGGTGGCGCGGGTGCATACGGGCGATCCCAGCATTTACGGCGCTATCCGTGAACAGATGGACGCCCTTGACGAACTGGCCATCCCCTATGAGGTGATCCCTGGTGTCAGTTCCTTCTTAGCCGCTGCGGCGAGCCTGCGCAAGGAATTTACCCTGCCTGATGTGTCCCAGACGGTGATCATCACCCGCTTGGCCGGCCGGACGCCGGTGCCGGAAAAGGAATCCCTGTCCAGCCTGGCGCAGCACAAAGCGTCCCTGTGCATCTTTCTTAGCACCCATCTGCTGGATCAGGTGACGGCTGAATTGATTTCCGGCGGCTATCGGGAAGACACGCCGGCTGCTGTCGTCTATAAAGCCTCCTGGCCTGACGAGAAAGCGGTTCAAGGCACCTTGGGCGACATCGCCGGCAAGGTGGCCGAGGCAGGAATCGCCCGGACGGCCATGATCATGGTCGGCCAGTTTCTCGAAGGCCCCTATAGCCGTTCGCTCCTCTATCACCCCGAGTTCACCCACGGATACCGGGAGGCGGAACGGGGGAGCGGCCAGTGAACGTGCTGGCGTTGACGCCAGGGGGAAGCGCCCTGGCGCAGCGCATCGGCGCGGCCTTTCCGGAGGCGCGCCTGTGGCTGCCGGCTGCCTGTGCTGAAGACGTCGGTGGCGCCGGAGACGCCGGTGACACTGACACTACGAGAAGGGAAAGACCTTCAGAGGGGCCTGTCGCCGCTGTTCCGGCCGGGGAAGCGATCACGCGCTGGCGGCCACCTTTGCGGGAGACCTTCGGTCAAATTTTTGCCGAGGGAAAACCGCTCCTGTTCATCGGCGCTCTTGGCATCCTTGTGCGAATGCTGGCGCCGCGGATCGCCGACAAACGCACCGACCCGCCGGTGATCGCCCTTGATGAAGGGGGGCGCTTCGTGATCAGCATCCTGTCCGGTCACTGGGGCGGCGCCAACGAACTGGCAGAAGAGGTAGGCCGGCGCATCGGCGCCGTTCCGGTGATCACGACGGCGACCGATGTGAATGCATTGCCGGCTGTCGATACCTTCGCCCGCCGCTGGGGCGCCCGCGTTGAACCGTGGGGGGCCGTAAAAAAAATCGCCTCGGCCCAACTGCGGGGCGAACCGGTTGAGTGGCTTGCCGACGAACGATTCTTGCCCCTTTTGAACGAATTGGAAGGGGCCTTTCCCTGGCAGCCACGGCGAGAGTCACTGCCGACCGGTTCGCCCGCGGAGGCAACGCCTTCGGGCAAAAGGGAAGCAGCGGCCCGGCGGGTGCTGTTCTCTTCCCACTGGGATGAGCCGCCCGTCGATCTCCGGCTTTTTCCCCGCTCTATCGTCGCCGGGATCGGCTGTCGCCGCGGTGTCTCCCTGGAACAGGTGCTGCGAGCCTTCCGGGAAGCCTGTCAAGCAGCGGCTGTCCATCCCCACTGCCTGGCCGCCATCGCCAGCGCCTGGGTGAAGGCCGAAGAAAAGGCACTGCTCGACCTGGCGAAGGAGTACAAGGTGCCCTTTTTGACCTTTTCCGCCGACCAAATCCAAGCCTGCTGCGCCAGCCACCGGGAGATCGGCGGTTCCCAGTTTGTGACTGACGCGATTGGAGTGAAAGCCGTATGCGAACCGACTGCGCTATTGACGCACCCGCAAGCGCGACTTCTTTTGAAGAAAAGGGCTGTCGGCCCAGTGACTGTGGCGCTGGCCGAGGTACCTTGGCCGTCATCGGATTGGGACCGGGCAACCGCGACCAGATGACAGGACGGGCGCTGCAAGCCATCGCCGAAGCTGACGCGATTGTCGGCTACAGCACCTATGTGAAGCTGATCGAGGACCTGATCGAGGGAAAAGATGTGCGCGCCTCGGGCATGCGCAAGGAGATCGACCGGGCTTGCCTGGCCGTCGATCTGGCGCTGGAAGGAAAAGCGGTTGTTGTCGTATCCAGCGGCGACCCTGGCGTCTATGGCATGGCCGGCGTGGTCCTGGAAGCGGTGCAACAGCGGGAAGCGCAGGGGAAAGTCGCCGTTGAGGTGATCCCCGGCGTCACCTCGGCCACCGCCGCCGCCGCCGTTCTCGGCGCGCCGCTGATGCATGATTTTGCCGTCATCTCCCTCAGCGACCTGCTCACCCCCTGGGATCTGATCCGGCGGCGCGTTGAGAGCGCTGCTGCTGGCGACTTCATCATCACCCTCTACAACCCGAAAAGCACCAAGCGGGTGCACCAGATTGAAGAGGTTCGCCAATTGTTGCTTCAGCACCGTTCTCCGGAGACACCGGTCGGCATTGTTCGCAACGCCCGCCGGGAGGGGGAGGAACGGGTACTCACCACACTGGGCGAGTTTTTGGAGCACCCCATCGACATGTTTACCGTTCTGGTCATCGGCAACTCCCAGACCTACATCCGGGACGGTTGGATGATCACCCCGCGGGGATACCGCTGGTGATCTGGGTTGTCGCCGGAACAAAGGATGCTCGCCACCTGATCGAGAGGATATGGACGGCGGGACTGCCCGTGTTCGCCAGTGTCGTGACTGAATATGGCGCGCAGCTTCTTCAGGCCTCTTTTTCGGGTGCGGTGCCCATCCATCAGGGAGCCATGGATCTCCCGGCGATGACCGCCTTTGTCCGGGAGAAAGGAATCAGCGCCGTGATCGATGCCACCCATCCCTTCGCCCGCGCCGTGTCGGAGAATTTAATGCAATTGGCCGCTGGCGAGCGCATCGCCTATCTTCGCTATGAGCGACCTTCCATCGGCCTTGCCGAATACGCCGATCTGATCGCAGTGGGAAACTGGGAAGAGGCCCTTGCGGCGCTCGCGGCGGCCCGGGAAGGGGATACCGTGTTCCTGGCCACGGGCAGCCGATCGCTCCCCCAGGTGGTGCCGCCATTGCTGCAAAAGAAGCTTCGCCCCGTCGCCCGGATCCTGCCTGACCTGGAGTCGCTGCGGCAATGCCTGGAACTGGGCCTTCAGCCCGATCAGATCATCGCCATGCAGGGCCCTTTTGATGAAGACCTGAACCGGGCCATGTTTGCGCAGACAAAGACCCGTTGGCTCGTCACCAAGGAGAGCGGCGCTGTCGGCGGCGCTGACGCCAAGCTCCGCGCCGCCGCCGGAATGGGCTTGAGGACGATTCTGATCCGACGTCCAAGCTTGTCCTATCCCCATGTGACCGGCAATCACGAGGAAGCCTTGGCCTGGGCCAAGGCGCAGATAAGGAAAGAACCGAACGCAGCCGATGACACACGAGTGAATCAGGAAAAGGAGAGGTACTGGTGAAAACAGGGATTTTGATGATCGCCCACGGCAGCCGCCTCCAAGAGGCCAACAACCATGCTGTGGCCATCGGTCGCATGGTGCAGGAGAAGCACGGGATCGAGCCGCTGGTCGTCTGTTTTATGGAATTGGCGAAGCCGAGCATGGCCGATGGGCTCGCTCAACTGGTTGAAGCCGGTGTGGACGATGTGAAGGTGATCCCGCTCTTTTTGTATAACGGTGTTCACATTCAGAAGGATATCCCAGAAGAACTGGAAGAACTGCGCAAAATCTATCCGCACATCCACGTGACGGTGGGACGCCCTCTGGGCGCCGACGAACGCATCGCCCAGTTGATCGTTGAGCGCATCCAGGAGGTCAGTTAATGGATTACATCACCGATCCCCGCGCTATTGAATCGAAAAGCATGGACATCATCGACGGTCTGCTCGGCCCGCTGCCCATCTCCGAAGGGGAGCGCAAAGTGATCAAGCGCGTCGTCCATACGACAGGTGATCCCGAGTTCGCCAAACTGGTCCGCTGGAGCGACGGCGCCGTTTCCACCGGCATCACCGCCTTGGCCCGGGGAGCATCGGTGTACACCGATGTGAACATGGTCCGCGTTGGCGTCAACAGCCGCCTCCTGGCCGGAAAAGGGGCCGACGCCGTCTGCGCCATCAGCGAGCCTCGTGTCATCGCCGAGGCGCAGCGAACGGGCAAGACGCGCGCCATGACCGCTTTCGAACTGCTCGCGCCTGAGATGGACGGCGCCGTCATCGCCATCGGCAACGCGCCGACGGCGCTCTTCCATCTCCTGTCGATGGTGAAGGAAGGCCGTTGCCGCCCAGCGCTCATCGTCGGCACACCGGTGGGATTCGTCGGCGCCGCCGAATCGAAGGAAGCCCTGACCGAGGCGGACGTGCCCTTTATCACGGTGAGGGGAAACAAAGGCGGCAGCACAGTCGCCGCCGCCATCGTCAATGCCATGTTGTTGCAGATGCCCTGAGGGGATAGGGGATCAGCAACGGTTGTCCGCCTGCTGAAGCAACGAAAAGAGCCGGCTTTTATCGCAACTGTCACAGCCACCGCTATGGTGACAGCGGATCAGCGCCACCAGGGCCGGTGTCCAGCGGCGACGGGTCGCTTCCTGGGCGCCAAGGGAGGCATGATCGGCCAGGACGGCCAGGGGCTTACCCACCAGAGGCCAGCTGTGAAAGCCCTTGTACTTCCCTAAGCGAGCGGCGAGGAGCACATAGAGGATGCGATGGAACAAGCCGATGTCCCCATTGCGCTTGCCCATATCGTGGAGCAGCGCCGCTTTTAGCAGCAGCTGCTCTTCCTCGGCAGTCAGTGGTTCAGTGAACTGTTCGCCGACTGCCTGGCGGCAAAGACGAGCCACATCGAGGGCATGGCGGCGGTCGGCAGGGGCCATCTCCAGGAAGACGGTTCGTTCTTCCGGAGTAAGGAAGGCGTCAACCCAGGCCAACTCGGCGGGAGAAAAGCGCGGTCGCCAGGCGCGCTGGACCTGCCGGCAACGATAGATGATTTTAGAAAAAAACTCTGTCTTCATGCAGTCAGTATAACACGAAGAGGCGTTGACATTGATGCACATTCACCCTGGAGAATTGGTGCTCGTCACCGGTGGGGCCCGGAGCGGAAAAAGCGCCTGGGCGGAACAACTGGCTGTTGAGGCGGCTGGCGCCACGCCGGAACAGGTGGTTTACGTGGCCACCGCCGGCGTTTTTGATGAGGAGATGCGTCGCCGCGTCAACACACACCGCCAGCGTCGCCCTGCTGCTTGGCAGACCGTTGAAGAACCGGTCGATCTGGAGCGAGTCATCGACGAGTGGGACCAGGCAGGGCGGGTGATCCTGATCGACTGCCTGACCTTGTGGACCACCAATCTGATGCTCCCGGAGTACCGGGAAGAAGATTGGAATACGCAAAAAGAGGATGCCATCGTCGATCTGGCCCGGCGGACGGCCAAGCGAGCCAGCCTATCGAAAGCGACGGTGATCGCCGTCGGCAACGAGGTGGGTTGGGGAATCGTGCCGCCCGAACCGATCAGCCGCGCCTTCCGTGATGCGGCAGGCCGGGTGCAGCAGGCCTTTGCTGCCGAAGCCCACCGGGTCTATCTCACCGTCTCCGGCTGCCCGCTGCAGGTGAAAGGCGCCCAAGCGCCGCTACAGGGAATCTGCCCACAGGGGAAGGGAGCGGAGTAACCATGGCCAAAGCCATTATGATGCAAGGCACCAGTTCCAACGTCGGCAAGAGCGTGCTGGCGGCGGCCCTTTGTCGCATCTTCTATCGCGACGGGCAAAAGGTCGTTCCCTTCAAGTCCCAGAACATGGCCCTCAACTCCTATGTCACCCGCGACGGCGGCGAGATGGGGCGGGCCCAAGTCGTCCAGGCGGAGGCAGCCGGGCTGGAACCGCAGGTGGAGATGAACCCGATTCTCCTGAAGCCGACCGGGCAGGCGTCATCCCAGGTGATCGTCCTGGGCCGGCCCATCGGCAACATCAGCGCCCGTGAGTACCATCTCGAATATGCCACCTCTGCCCTGGATACGATTCAGTCCTGTCTCGACAAGTTCCATGCCGAGTATGACGTCATCGTCATCGAAGGCGCCGGTTCACCGGCCGAGGTCAACCTAAAGGCGCGCGATATCGCGAACATGCGGGTCGCCAAAATGGCCGATGCGCCGGTGCTGCTGATCGCCGACATCGACCGCGGCGGCGCCTTGGCGTCAGTCGTCGGCACCCTGGCGTTGCTCGACCCGGATGAGCGGGAACGGGTCAAAGGGATCGTCATCAACAAATTTCGCGGCGATATCTCCCTACTCCAGCCGGCCATCGACTTTTTGGAGGATTATACGAAGATCCCTGTTCTCGGCGTGATCCCTTACTTCCGAGGGCTGAACATCCAAGAAGAGGACTCGGTGGCTCTGGAGAAAGCGGAACGGCAGGTTCCTTCCGGGGAGATGCTGGACATCGCCGTCATCCGGCTGCCGCGCATCTCCAACTTCACTGACTTGGACGCCCTGGAAGCGGAAGGGGTGGCTCGGGTTCGCTATGTTGAATCGGCGGCAGAACTGGGCAAGCCTGATCTGGTCATCCTGCCGGGCACAAAAAACACCATCGAAGACATGCGCTGGCTCAACGAAAAGGGGATCGACAAAGCGCTCCAGGCCCATGCCGCCGGCGGCGCCCCCCTTTGGGGCATCTGTGGCGGCTATCAGATGCTGGGCCGCGAAATCGCCGATCCGACCGGCGTGGAAAGCTCCCTGCCCGCCATCGCCGGACTGGGGCTGCTCGATATGGTGACGACGATGGAGGCGGAAAAAGTCACTCGCTTGGCGACGGCCACCCTCTGCGGCCCGGGTCCCTTCCTGTCGCCCTTGCAAGGGCTGACCGTCCGGGGGTACGAGATCCACATGGGCCAAAGCATCCCCGGCGGCGACCAGCCTGCCTTTTGCCGGATCCGGCAGCGCGGCGACGAGACGGTCGACGTGGTCGATGGGCTCGTCGGCGGCGACGGTCTCATCATCGGTTCGTATCTCCATGGCATCTTTGACAACGAGCCGCTCCGCCATCACCTCTTGAACACCTTGCGTCGCAAAAAAGGCCTGCCGGAGATTGACTTTGCCGGCATTCCTTCAATCCGGGAGCGGCGTGAGCAGGATTATGACCGCCTGGGCGAGATCGTCCGGCAAAACCTGCGCATGGATCTGCTCTATGAGATCGTCGGACTTCAAGGCGCCGCCGGTCCGCAGGCCCGGTGATCCTTCTATGAACACATCCCTGCCTTTTTCGCTGAAGGAACTGCTCCTTGTCCTTGACGCCAGCCTCTCCATCGGCGCCGTCACCCTGCTGTCGGCGCTCCTCTATGACAGTCTGGTGGGCGACCCGCGCTGGCTGCCCCATCCGGTCATCGGCATCGGCAAGCTGATCACTTCTTTGGAAAAGAAGCTCTACCCGACAGCCGGCGCCGCGGACAAGCATCTCACCACCTTTTTCCGGGGCATGGCCCTGTCGGTCACTACGGTGGCTGTCACCTTTTTCATCACCACACTGTTGATGGCTGCCATTGAACTGGCCGGGTTTGGAACGGCCAGTCGATCCGGTTTCGGAACAACCTTCGGATCGCTGGGGCTCAACGCCCTGAACTGGAAAACCCTCTTGGGCAAGGTGGCGACGGTCATCCTGCTTGGGATCGCCTTTGCCGGGCGCTGTCTCGCTGAGGCTGCCCTGGAGATCAAGGGATTGCTGGAGCGTGGAGACATGGTCGAAGCGAGGCGCAAACTCTCCTGGATCGTTGGCCGCGACACCGACAACCTGGACGAAAGCGAGATCGTCCGGGCCACCGTCGAAACGGTGGCGGAAAACACGGTTGACGGCATCACCAGCCCCCTCTTTTACGCCTTGCTGTTCGGTGTTCCTGGCGCTTACGCCTATAAGGCGGTCAACACCCTCGATTCCATGATCGGCTACCGAAATGATCGTTACCTCTGGTTCGGCCGATTTGCCGCCCGTCTCGACGATGTCGCCAATTACATCCCCGCGCGGCTCACAGGCCTCTCCATGATTCTGGCGGCGACGCTGCTGGGCTATCCGTTCAAGCGCATGGTTTATACATGGCGGATTGATGCCCGTCGCCACCCAAGCCCGAACAGCGGTATTCCCGAGTCGGTCATGGCTGGGGCGCTGGGGGTACAGTTGGGCGGTTTAAACTACTACCAGGGACGGCCTTCCCACCGGGCCACCATGGGGCAACCCCACGTCAGGCTGGAGGCCCGCCATATCGGTCAGACGGTGCGGGTCATGGCGGCGACGACGGCGGTTTTTGCCTTGGCCGGCTCGGTCATTCTCTACGGGTTAGGAAAGTGGTTGTAATGATCCCATCAGTCGTGATCGCCGGCGCTCATAGCGGCGCGGGAAAAACCACCGTCACCATGGGGCTCCTGGCGGCATTGCGGCGGCGGGGCTTGACGGTGCAGAGTTTCAAGACAGGTCCAGATTATATCGACCCTAGCTTCCATCGCCTGATCACCGGTCGGACCTGTTCCAACCTGGATACATGGATGATGGAAACCGAGACGATCCATCGCCTGTTCCGGCGGGCTGTCGAAGGGGCGCAGGTTGCCCTGATCGAGGGGGTCATGGGTCTCTTCGACGGCGCCGCCGGAGAACCGCCGGGAGGGGCCGGCAGCACGGCGGCTCTCGCCGCTTTGTTGGGAGCGCCCATCGTTCTGGTCGTCGATGCCCGTTCTGCCGCTCAAAGCATCGCCGCTGTCGTCTATGGATTTTGCCGTCTCAACCCCGCGCTGCCGGTGGCCGGTGTGGTGCTCAACCGGATCGGTTCGACGAGGCACGGCCAGATGGTTCGACAGGCGGTGGAACAGACCTGCCGCATCCCTGTTCTCGGCTGCCTCCCTCGCGATACTGTCCAACCGATGCCGGAGCGCCACCTGGGGCTCGTCGCGGCGGTCGAAAAAACGGCCTCTCTCGAAACCTACTGGCAGTCCTTGGCAGACGTGATCGAAGAACATCTCGATGTGGACCTGCTGTTGGAACGGATTTCAGCGCAGGCGGCGAACCATCCGGAAGGGGACGGGGACAGTCCAGGGAAAGGAATCGCCATGAGGGCTCCGAGGGCTCGTGTGGCCATCGCCCGTGACGAAGCCTTTCATTTTTACTATGAAGATGCCTTGCGTGACCTGGCCGAACGTGGTATCGAGTGGATCCCCTTCCGGCCTGTCGAGGGCGATCCGATCCCCCAGGGGGTCGACGGGATTTACCTGGGCGGTGGCTATCCGGAACTCTACCTGGAGCCATTGGCGTCAAACAGCGCTTTTTTGCAGGAACTGGCTTACCTGCACCGGCAAGGAATCCCGATTTATGCCGAGTGCGGCGGCTTTATGACCCTTTGCCGGTCCATTCGCGACAGCAACGGCCATGAGGTTCCCCTGGCCGGTCTCGTCCCCGCCGACTGTGTGATGGGCAAAAGACGGCGCGCTCTGGGCTACGTGACCGCCAAAATCGCTGGTGACAGCTTGCTCGGAAGCTGCGGCGATCGGTTGCGCGGCCACGAGTTTCACTACTCTGACGCCGCCTTCGCGCCGGACGCCGTTCCCAGTCCCGCCTTCCTGCTCACCAAAACGAGCATCGCCGGCGAACATCCCGAGAGCCGTCCAGACGGCTACAGCCAAGGCGCCTTGACCGCCTCCTACTTCCACTTTCACTTCTCCGCCTTTCCGGCGGCCATGGACCATTTTCTCGAGCGCCTTGGCGCCGCCGCCGGAGAAAGGGGAAGGCAGGGCGCAGGTCAGCGCCGCCGTTTCGATGCAAAAGGGGGGAGCGACACATGACGCCGGGGCTGATCCAGGTATATACGGGCGACGGCAAAGGAAAGACAACGGCGGCGCTGGGGCTCTGCCTGCGCGCCGCCGGCCACGGCAAAGGCTCCGCCATCATCCAGTTCCAAAAAGGCAGCGCCTACATGGGGGAACTCTATTCGATCCAGCGTTTGCCCGAGATCAGCATCACCCAATTCGGCTGGGGCTGCCCGCAAGGGGCGCTGATCCGTTCCGGCGTCGCCCACTGTGTCAACTGTGGCGACTGTTTCCGCCGCAACCGGGCGCCGGACAACCCCTGGCCCCGCCAGGGACTGGCCTATGCCGCAGAGGTGTTGCGGGAGGGACGCGCCGAATTGGTCGTTCTTGACGAGATCAGCTACATCATGAATCGGGGTTATGTGACTGTCGACGAGGTTCTCGCCCTGTTGAACAGCCGCCGCGAGGGTGTCGAAGTGGTGCTCACGGGACGGCGCATGCCGCCGGAGATTATCGAACAGGCCCATCTGGTCACTGAGATGATTCCGCAAAAACACCCCCTGGCCGACGGGGTCAGCCCTTCCCGGCGGGGGATTGAATATTGACAGACAGGATTTTGACAAGCCATTATTAACGGGTATGATTCGAATGACGCCGGAAAATGCAAGGGAGGATTCAATAATGACACTGGAAGCCCTACTCGCACAGATCAAACCTCTGAACGGGGAAGCCATGGAAAAAGCGCAAGCCCACCTTGACGACCTGACCAAGCCCCGGGGCAGCCTGGGCGTGTTGGAAGACATGGCCAAACAGTTGGCCGGTATCTTCGGCGAAATCCCGAAGAAGCCGCTGCAAAAGGCGATCATCCTGATGGCCGGCGACCATGGCGTCATGGAGGAAGGGGTCAGCGCCTTCCCGCAGGAAGTGACGCCCCAGATGGTGGCTAACTTCGCCAACGGCGGCGCCGGCATCAACAGCCTGGCTCGCCATGCTGGCGCTGATCTGATCTGTGTCGATGTGGGCATCGCCGTGGACATGCCTGACCTTCCCGGTCTACAGCGTCGCAAAGTGGCCTATGGAACGAAGAATATGGCGAAAGGGCCGGCCATGACTGTCGACGAGGCGATCCAAGCCATCCTCATCGGCGCCGACGTCGTCGCTGACGCTGTTCAACGGGGCGTTCGCATCGTCGGCACCGGCGAGATGGGCATCGGCAACACGACGCCATCGGCGGCCATCATCGCCGCCATCGGCGGTTTTTCCGTAGAGGACGTGGTAGGGCGGGGAACCGGCGTCAATGACCGGCAGCTGCAGATCAAAATCGACGCCATTAAAAAAGCCCTCGATGTGAACCGGCCTGATCGGGCCGATGGCATGGACGTGCTTACCAAGGTGGGCGGGCTGGAGATCGCCGGTCTTGCCGGCGTCTGTCTGGGCGCCGCTGCCCAGGGGATCCCGGTGGTGATCGATGGCTTCATCTCCGGCGCGGCGGCGGTGATCGCCGGCACGATCTGCCCGCAAGCGCGCGACTACATGATCGGTTCCCACCTGTCTGAAGAGCCCGGACACAAGTTTATGCTTGATTACCTCGGCCTCAAACCGATGCTGATGATGAACTTCCGCCTCGGCGAGGGCACCGGCGCGGCGTTAGGGATGACCATGATCGACGCGGCGGTCAAGATGTCCAATGAGATGGCCACCTTCTCCAGCGCCGGCGTCAGCGAATCGATCGACTGATATGTTCGTCCGTCCTTGGTTGCGTTTTCGCCTCGCCCTCTCCTTTTTCACCCGCCTGCCGGTGGGGGCCATGGGGGAGAGCGGGGATGAAGACTTCGGTCGCTCTTTTCTCTACCTGCCTCTCGTCGGTCTGCTGCTCGGTTTGCTCCTCACGGTTGCGGCGACCATCGTCGGCGTCTTCTTTCCGCCCGTCCTCTTGCCGCCTCTGCTGCTGGCGCTGCACATCTACAACACCGGCGGCATTCACCTTGACGGGTTCATGGACACCTTTGACGGGATCTTCTCGGCTCGCAAGGCGGAACGGGTGCTCGAGATCATGCGTGATTCCCGTGTCGGCGCCCATTCCGTCCTGGCGGTGACGATGCTGTTGATGACGAAGGCCGCCGCCGTCTACGCCCTGTGGCAGTTGGGGGGATTCCATATCCCGGCTCAATGGCCGGCCTGGAACTGGCTGTCCGGTTTGTACGCTCCCGTCGACCGGATCGCCATCAGCCCCCTGTTGGTCACCTTGTTATGGATGCCCATGGCCGGGCGCTGGGTTGTCGTTTACATGATGCAACGCTTTCCCTATGCCCGGAGCCAGGGGATGGCAACGCTGTTCAACCGCTACATTGACGGTTCAGTGCTGACCATCGGCACTGTCATCACGGCAGCGGTGGCGGCGCTCATCGCCGGAGTCGCCGGCTGGGCGGCGCTGGTGTTGCTCTGGCTCTTCTTCGAATGGTGGGGCGGGAAGCTCACCCGGTTTCTCGGCGGGCTGACGGGCGACATCTATGGCGCCACCTGCGAGATCGGCGAGTTGCTGCTGTTGTTGATGGCGCTGCTCCTCTACCACATACGCTAGTTGTCTGAAAGGAGGCATCTGACGTGTACGCCCAGGCGCAGATACCAGCTACATGCGGCGAACTGGCCCAGGGCCTGATCGGGGGCCGTTTCCTGCACCTCACCTGTCCCATTGACGCCTGGGTCACGGCCAGTGCCTACCTGACACCAGGCAGCGGTCGCATTGACGGACTGGCCGATCGACCCAAGGCGGCCCGGGCCGTCAATGCCTTGCTCGATCTGTGGAGCATGGCCGGTTGTTTCGATATCCGCTTCCACATGGACAACCCCTTGCCATCGGGCAAAGGGATGGCGACGAGCACCGCCGATATCTGCGCCGCTGTCTACGCTGTCGCCCGGGCGTTGGGACGAGAACTGACGCCGGCGCAGATGGGGCCTATCGCCGTCGCCGTAGAACCCTCAGACGGACTCTTCTATCCGGGCATCGCCGTCTTCGATCACCGCAGCGGAACCTGGGGAAAGACGGTCGGGATGGCGCCAGTTCCACCCTTGCATATCCTGGCCTTTGACCTGGGCGGCGAAGTCGACACGATCGAGTTCAACAACCGGGTCGATCTGCTGGAGGCGAACCGGCAGAAAGAAGCCGCCGTCCGGCAAGCCTTTGCCATGATCACCCGAGGCCTGCGGTGCGGCGATCCGAGGCGGATCGGGGAAGGGGCAACCTTGAGCGCTCGGGCCAACCAGGGGATTTTACCAAAAGAAGCCCTTGAGGAGATCATCAGCGGTGTCCGCGCTTTTGGCGCTGTCGGTGTCAACGTGGCCCACAGCGGGACAGTTCTCGGTGTGATCGTGCCGGAGGGCAAACATCAGCGCCTCAGCCCGATCACCAGTTGGGTCGAGAGCCGCTTCCCCCACTGGAACCGGTTGGGCTGTTACCGTCTCGTCAGCGGGGGGCCGCGATTCGCCGATGCGAGCCGGCAGGGGAGAGAGGCAGCCTTATGAAAAGGGGACCGATGACAGAAAAACGCACGATAATGGAGCAGCCTGTGATTTCCGACCGGCATAATGAATTGCAAAAGGCGCAGCCTGTCCCGTACCGGCACGGCGGCGATGTGTGGGGCGCTATCGAGGTTGCAGGCGTCTCCGTCACAGAGATCCTGGATCTGAGCGCCAATATCAACTATTTGGGTCTTTCGCATCAGGTGAAAAAGGCGATCGAGGAAAGCATCGATCAGGTCGTTCACTACCCAGACCCCCAATGCCGCCGGCTGATCGACGCCCTGGCTGATCACTTCGCTGTTTCGCCTGATTCGATCTGCGCGGGCAACGGCGCCGTTGACCTCCTCGATCACTGGCTCCATGCGGTGAAAGCCCGCCGTGTGCTCATCCCGGAGCCTGCCTTCGGCCAGTACGAGCGCGCCGTCGCTGCCCAGGGCGGTGAGGCCGTTCGCCTGCAACTGGAAGAAAAGGGACACTTTCGGCTTGATGTGGAGGCGTGGCGACAGGCTCTCCAAAAAGAGAATTGTGACGCCGCGATCCTCTGTACGCCCCATAACCCCGCCGGCTGGGTCTGGACGGCCGAAGAAAGACAGGCTGTCTTGACGCACTTGACGTCAGCGCCGGTCCGCTTGCTGGTCGATGAATCCTTTTTGGATTTTCTCCCCGATGGCCGCCTCTTGAGCTGCTGCGCAGAAGCTGCCAAGAGCGATCAGGTAGCCGTCCTCTACTCGCTGACCAAGTTTTTCGCCATCCCGGGCCTTCGCCTCGGCGCCTTGATCGCCCACCGGGAGATCATCAATGCCATTGTTCGCCGGCGCGATCCCTGGGTGGTCAACCACTTGGCCCAGGTTGCCGGCATCGCCGCCCTTGCCGACCGGGATTACCACCGGAAGACCTGGGAGGGGCTCCCTCAAGAGCGGGATTACCTTTTTCAGCGGCTAAGGGATCTGCCGGGGTTGTCACCGCTGCCTTCGGCCGCCAATTTTCTCCTCCTTCGCATCGAGGAAAGCGGCCTCTCGTCGACAGAATGGACAAAACGGCTGCGTCGCCGGGGTATTTTGGTCCGGAACTGCAATACCTTTTTATCGTTGGGAGAACGCTACCTGCGACTGGCCGTACGCGACAGGGCGGCCACGAATCGACTGATTGACGCCATGCGGGCCGTGCTCGCAGAGGAGGGAATGCTTTGACCCGTGTTTACCTGATCCGCCACGGTGAGACCGAATGGAACATGGCCCGGCGCTACCAGGGCCATAGTGACGTGCAACTGAGTGAGAAGGGGCGGGAGCAGGCTCAGTTGCTCGTGAGGCGGCTGGCCGGTGAAAAGATCGATCGTGTTTTTGCCAGCGATCTGAGCCGGGCCGTTGAAACAGCGCGCGTGATCGCTGAAGGACATCACACCGAGGTGATCGTCGAACCGCGCTTTCGGGAGTGCAACTTTGGCGCTTGGGAAGGGTTGACCTTTACCGAAATCGAGAAGGCCTACCCGGAAGAGATGAAGACATGGAACACCGCGCCGGGCAAACTGCAACTGCCGGGCGGCGAGAGCTTCGCCATCGTCCAGTGCCGCGCCCATGAAGCCATGATGGAACTGGTGAAAAAGCACGACAACGAGGGAGTCGCCATCGTCGCTCACGGCGGGACGATCCGCACCCTGCTGTGCGCCATTCTGGAAGTGGACCTGGACCGGGCCTGGCAATTCCGCCAGGAAAACACGGCCCTGAATATCATCGACTTTTATGACTGCAAAGGCATCATCGAACGGATCAATGACGTGACCCACCTGATTCCAGGGGCTTTTCCCACCGGCAAAAGCAGGGTAGAATAGTACTGGAAACGCAATGGATGGGGGGATTCATGTGCCGTCCCTTCAGTCGCCCGGTTTTTGGCAACGGATGCGACTGCTGCTCAACCTACCCCGCTCAACGCGGCTACTGTACGCTCTATTGAGGGACAACCGGGTGCCGCTGGTCAATAAGGCGCTGTTCCTCGGTCTAAGCCTGATGTATCTGCTATGGCCCCTTGATCTGGTTCCAGACCTGGTGCCGATCTTGGGAGAGTTAGACGATATCACGGTCATCCTGTTTCTGATCGACCGCTTCGTCGCCTCCGTTCCGTCCTATGTGGTCTACGAGCACATGGACCGCTTTGAGTAGCGGTAGAATGATGATGCGTGGCGGGCGATCAAAGCCTTCTATCCTCTTCACGAAGAGATAGAAGGCTTTGTTTTTTATCCAGCGCTGCCAATGGAGCATATGGGAAGAAATAATTTTCTTCCGCTCGCTTTTTTGTGGTAAAATGAAGGATAAGAGTCTGGGGGCGGTTTCCACCGGTCGATGTTGGTCTCTGCAACCTTGGATAATCCGATTAAATCGGAGTAGAGTAGAAGAGAGGGAAAAGGGCTCCGGTCCTGGAAAGGAGATGGTCACGTGAGTGACTTGCTAAACATTGTAGAAGGTTTGACTTTTGATGACGTACTGCTCGTACCCGCCAAATCGGAGGTGCTCCCTCGGGATGTGGACACCCATACCTGGTTGACCCGGCGCATCCGTTTAAATATCCCCCTTATGTCAGCCGGCATGGATACGGTCACCGATTCGCGCATGGCGATCGCCATGGCTCGGGAAGGCGGCATCGGTGTCATCCATAAGAACATGACAATCGAACAACAAGCCCATGAAGTCGATCGGGTGAAACGGTCGGAACACGGCGTTATCACTGACCCCATCTACCTGTCGCCGCAACATAAAGTAACTGACGCATTGGCGATCATGGAGCGGTATCACATCTCCGGTGTGCCCATCGCCAATGAAGAAGGAAAACTGGTCGGCATACTGACCAATCGGGACCTGCGTTTTGAAACCGATTTTGAAAAACCGATCGCGAATGTAATGACCAAGGAGAACCTCGTCACGGCGCCAATCGGGACCTCGCTGGCGGAGGCGAAGGAGATTCTCCGCAACCACAAGGTGGAAAAACTCCCCATCGTCGATAACGAAGGCCACCTCAAGGGTCTGATCACCATCAAGGATATTCAAAAGGCTCGCCAGTACCCCAACTCCACGAAGGATGATCGCGGCCGCCTGCGCGCCTGCGCCGCTGTTGGCATCACGGCTGACACGATGGAGCGTGTGAAGGCCCTCGTTTCCGTCGGCGTCGACGCCCTTGTCGTCGATACGGCCCACGGCCATTCCCGGGGTGTCTTGAACATGGTGGAAAAGATCAAGGGCGAGTTCCCACAGGTCGACCTGATCGCCGGCAATGTGGCTACCTATGAAGCGACGGCTGACCTGATCTCCTGCGGCGCCGACTGTGTCAAAGTGGGCATCGGACCTGGCTCCATCTGCACGACCCGCGTCGTCGCCGGCATCGGTGTTCCCCAGATCACGGCCATCGCCGAATGCGCCCGCGCCGCCCGAGAACGGAATGTCCCCATCATCGGCGACGGCGGCATCAAATTCTCCGGTGATGTGGCCAAGGCCATCGCCGCCGGGGCGAACGTGGTCATGATCGGCAGCCTGCTGGCCGGCACCGAGGAGAGCCCTGGGGACATCGAGATCTACCAAGGCCGGAGTTTCAAGGTATACCGCGGGATGGGCTCCCTGGGCGCCATGAAGGAAGGCTCAAAAGACCGCTACTTCCAAGAAGATGATAAGAAACTGGTTCCGGAAGGCATTGAGGGCCGCGTTCCCTACAAAGGGCCTCTGGCCGACACGGTCTTCCAACTCGTCGGCGGTTTGCGCTCCGGCATGGGCTACTGCGGCTGCGCCAACATCGAAGAGTTGATGTCCAAGACCCGATTCATCCGGATCACTGCCGCCGGTTTGCGGGAAAGCCACCCCCACGACGTCACCATCACCAAGGAAGCCCCCAACTACAGCCTCTAGGAGCGTGGCCCATGGGCAATTATCACTTGGCTGGCACGGAATATGTCACTTCCGACCCCCGGGAAGAGATCCTGGGGGTCGCTCTCGCCGCTTTTATCGGCCGGCAGGGAATCCTCACCCTGAAGACAGGCCAACATACGGCGATCTGGCGGAGCGCCTGCACGATGGACGCCGTCATCCGGCGGGAAGAGCGGATCGAAGAAGGCCACTTGACTGTGGAGCAAGTGGCCTTTCAACTGCTTCCACGAACGATTCAACCTGCCTGGGAGATCACCCTTCCGGTCGATCAGTTTATCGAGATGGAAAGCTACCCACGGGAGACGAATCTGCACTTTCAAGGCTACACCTGGTCATGGAGGCCGCAATGAGTCCCATCCGACTTGTAGCGATGGATATGGATGGCACCCTTCTCGATGAGAAGCGGCGGATCCCTGAACCGGTAGCTCAACGGATCGCTGAATTACGTCAGGCTGGAGTCATCTTTACGATAGCGACAGGGCGGATCTACCGATCAGCCATGCCCTATGCCCAACAGCTCGAACTCAAGGCGCCGCTGATCACCTGCAACGGCGCTTTGATCCGCCATCCAGAAAATGGCCCCATCCTCCACCATCGAAGGTTAGACGCGCAGCAGGTAATTTCCCTTCTGCAGTGGCTCAAAGGAAAGAGCAGTGATGCGTTGCGCTATTCCTTTCACGGTGACGACGTGTTCACTGACAGGACTCACGAATACACCGCCAGCTATGAACGGGCGCTTGGACTTTCCTTCCATTTTGTCGACGATCTGGCCGCTCATCTGGCAGGCGGACCGGATCGCCATCCGACCATGTTTGTTCTCATGACCGATCCGGCGGCCACACCATCGATGACCCAAGAGATCTTGGAACACCTGAACGGCGCCGTTGCCATCACCAACTCTCATGATTACTTTATCGAAATCCTTCATCCTGAGGTGTCGAAGGGGGCGGCTCTGGCCCAACTGGCCGCGTCTTTGTCCATTGACCAGAGTGAAGTGATGGCTATCGGCGACAATCATAACGACCTGAGCATGATCCGCTGGGCCGGACAGGGTGTCTTCGTGGCCAACGCGCCTGAGGCGCTTCACCGGGAGGCCGATTACGTCACCAGGGCTCGCAATTCCATGGGCGTCTTAGAGGCCTTGAACCGCCTTTTTCCGCCGCTCTCCCATGTGCCTTAGTTCGCCTTTTCTAAAAGGATTTGACAATTGATTTGTCGAAAGAAACAATAAAGTACATGTAACCGGAGGATTTGAAGCGCCATGAGCATACATGCGGCCCGAGTACGACAGTTGCCGGGATTTGAACCGAGTGAGGGAAAAAATCTGACCGTTGGGCTTGATATCGGTTTCGGCTATGTGAAGGTTGTTGCTGGAAACGGCCGTTGGGCTCTTTTTCCCAGTATCGTCGGTGAAGGCCGGGAATTGCATATCCTGTCGGGCTTTGGTTCTAACGACCCGATGGACAACCTCGTTGTCGATGTAGATGGACGGCGTTATTTCGTGGGCAACCTGGCCTTACGGGAGACAGAAGCTGAACTGGACATCGACCCTGATAAGATTTTCAACGTCGATTTTGAAGTGCTCGTCTATACCGCCCTGGCCCTGGTCAGTGACAAACCGGATCAGGATGTGAACATATACCTGGGCCTGCCGATCAACTTTTATCGGACCCAGAAAGCTCGTTTTGAGGACAAGCTGCGCGCCCACCAGATGTCCCGCTTTGTCAAGGTTCTGGGACAGGACGTGCGCCTGATCCGCATTCGCAACTTCGAGATCTTTCCCCAGGCCGGTGGGGCCATCTTCAACCAAATCCTGGATTTCCGGTCTGAGGTGCGCACGCCCCGTCTGGCCCGTGGCAAGATCGGCATCATTGACGGGGGAACGAAGACAACCGACTGCATCTATATGGAAGATCTGAAGTTCGTCGACCAGCGCAGCTTCTCTGTCAATGACGGCGGCACCCACAAGATTCTCATGGATATTCGGGACTTTTTAATGAAAAACTTTGATCATTACTATCCTCGTCTCGCCGAAGTCGATCAGATGTTGCGCGAGCGGAAGGTGGAGGTCAAAGGGAAAGTCTATGACATCACTTCCGTAATCGACGCATCGGCCTCTAGGGTGGCGAGAAAAATCGTCCGGGAGATCTCAGCGAAGTGGCCGAACCACATGGAATTCCGGGCCATGATTCTTGTCGGCGGCGGTGGCTATGTGATGCACCCCTTCCTGAAAGAAACCTTCCCGGACATCCTGCTTGTCCAAGATGAGTTTGAAGGCGAAGCGGTGGCTGGCGATTGGAACGTGATCCAGTTTGCCAACGCCCTGGGCTTCTTGAAACTGGCCGTCATGCGTTACGGAGAAAACAAATGAGGCATTTCCGCGTCGATCTTTCCTTAGACGAAGGCAACCCTCGCGAGGCCCCGTTGATTTGGTGGCTCGATCAGTTGAAAGAACCTGGCGCCGTCATACGCCAGGTTCTGCTAGGAAACGGCATGCCCCCCTGGATCCCTTCATCACAGCCCGCCTTTTTTCCGCTCCCGCTCTCGGCTCACTCAACAAAAACAGTCTTCGGCGGGGAAGACGCTGCCCCTGATGGGACCGACGACGAAGGGACCTTGGCGCCGCTGATGGCCAGCGTATCCGAATTGAATGAGGCGAATGAAGAGGAGTTGGATCCTGAAACAATAAAAAAAGGGCTGCAAAACGTATTTGGTTAATAAAGGAGATACCATGAGCATAGCACAAGAACCTAACGGCAAAGGCGCTGCCGGCGCTGCTGCCAACGGCGGCACGGAAAATGCTACAGCCGCTGCAAATGGTGGCGGCAAGAACAATGCCAATGTGAACGGCAAAGGCAATGTCAACGCCAGCGCCAGCAGCGACGGGAAGAGCAATGCCAAAAGTGCCGGCAGGAGCAAAGGCAATGTGGGCAGCAGAGGCAGCGGTCGGGGCCAGGCCAATCCGAAGGCCAAGGCTGTTGCCAATGCCGATGGCATCGGCAAGGACGTTGCTATCGCGAATATCAACGGCGACGGCAAGGTCACTGGGAATGGCGGAAACGGCAGTGGCAGTGACAACACCAGCGCCAGCAGCGCCAAAGCGCCGGCGAATCGCACGAAAAAGAACGGTTACCGTCCCCGCCGCAGCAAGACGAAGCCAAAACCGAAATCGACCTTGCCGACAGTCAGCGTCATCCCCCTCGGCGGCGTTGGCGAGGTGGGCAAGAACATGCTTGTCATCGAGTATGGCGACGACATCATCGTCATCGATTCAGGCGTAAAGTTTCCTGGAGAGGAACTGTTGGGGATTGACCTCGTCATTCCCGACATCACCTATCTCGTCCAAAATATGGACAGGGTGCGGGGGATTTTTCTCACCCATGGTCACGAAGACCACATCGGCGGACTGCCCTTCACGCTCAAGCAAATCCAGGTGCCCGTCTATGGCACCCGGCTGACCTTGGGCCTTGTCAAAAACAAACTGACCGAACACGGACTGATCCGTGATGCCAAGCTTCACGAAATCACCGCCGAAGACGTAGTCAACGTGGGCGCTTTCCAGGTGGAGTTTTTCCGCGTCAACCATTCCATCCCTGACGGCATCGGCATTGCTGTCCGCACCCCGGCAGGGCTTATCGTCCACTCGGGCGATTTCAAGCTTGACCAGACGCCGGTCGACGATAAGGTTCTTGAATTCAGCAAGCTGGCCCGTTACGGCGATGAAGGCGTCTTGCTCTTCATCTGTGACTCCACCAATGTTGAGCGTCCTGGCTACACGCCGTCGGAACGGACTGTCGGCGACACCTTCCGCGCTGTCTTCGCCAAAACGGACAGCCGCATCATCATCGCCACCTTTGCCTCCAACGTTCACCGTATCCAACAGGTGATCGACACGGCGGCTGAGTTCAATCGCAAGGTGGCTGTCGTCGGGCGCAGCATGGTGACCGTCGTCGATGTGTCCCAGCAACTGGGTTACCTCAATATCCCCAAAGGCATGTTGATCGAGGCGGAAGAGATCGATCGCCTTCCTGACAATCAGGTCACCATCATCACCACCGGATCTCAGGGCGAACCGATGGCGGCACTGACCCGGATGGCGACCAACAACCACCGCCAGGTGGCCATCCGCCAAGGTGACACAGTGATCATCTCGGCCACGCCGATCCCGGGCAACGAAAAGCTCGTCTCCCGGACCATCGACAACCTCTTCCGCATAGGCGCCGATGTGGTCTACAAGGAAGTGGCCAATGTCCACGTCTCCGGTCACGCCGCCCAGCAGGAAATCAAGCTCATGCTCAACTTCCTGCGCCCCAAATACGTCATCCCCTTCCACGGCGAATACCGGCACCAGGCCACCTTTGCCAAACTGGGGCAGACGATGGGCATCCCTGACGATCATATCCTCCGCGTCAATATCGGTGAACGTTACGAACTTAACGAGGAAATGGCCCAGATGACCGGAACCGTCGAGGCGGGCAGTGTCATGGTCGATGGCATCGGCGTCGGCGACGTGGGCAACATCGTCCTGCGTGACCGCCACCACCTGGCACAGGACGGCGTCGTCATCGCCGTCGTCACCATTGATAAAGAAAACGGCAACGTTCTCGCCGGGCCTGACCTCGTCTCCCGCGGCTTCGTCTTCGTCCGTGAGGCCGGAGACATGCTCGGCGAAGCCAAATCCCGTGTCAAGGAGGCCCTGACCGGCCGCAACACAGGGACAACAGAATGGTCGGTGCTGAAAAACCTGATCCGCGATACGTTGAATGAGTTCTTTTATCAGAAAACGAAGCGGCGTCCGATCGTGTTGCCGATTATTATGGAGATTTGACATAACAGGAAATGCAAAAGCCCTCTTGCGCTTCATTAAGGTGAGCCAAGAGGGCTTCTGCTTTTTTATTTGGAGAATTCACCGGCTTGCCTAACAGTTACGATATACATAGGGTCATATTGGATTTTTCATTATGTTCCTACACGATTATTCTCCGAGCGCAGATGTAGGTTTTCAAATAATAGGGGTCGTTCAAATTGCTGATGATAACTCCCTTATCTGTCGTAGAGCAATGCAAGACCTTCCCATCGCCCAAATATACCCCTACATGACCGATCCGTTCATTCCCCTTTTTATTTTGCGTGGAGCTGTTCCAGAAAAAAACCAGATCGCCGCTTCGGAGTTGAGATTTTTCGACACTTTTTCCTTGTGTCGCTTGCTGCGCCGCTGTTCGATTGAGTTGGATGTGGTTCAGTCCATACACATATTGCGTAAAACTGGAACAGTCAAAGGCAGAGGGGTTCATCGATTGGGCGCCATATTTATAAGGCTTGCCCAGCAGTTTTTTCCCTGCAGCGATGATGGCTTCGGCCGTTTTCTGCCACTCGGGGCTTTTGGAAGTTCCCGTAGCTCCGATCGCTTGCGACGGTGTTTGCGAAGAGAACGATAAGGACGAAGAACTGAAGTTTGAATTGGAAAGCGGAGTCAGAGGGGATGAAGTCGACGGGGTGGAAAGGGACGACGGAGAGGATGGGGAGGAAGGGGAGGAAGGGGACGATGGAGATGAGGAGGATGAAGAGGGAAAAAGAGACGAGGAGGAAGAAATCGAAGAAGAGGATTGAGGTGGCTGGCTTATCCCATTCGGTGAATCCAAGTCGGGAAGATTTAAAACCTGACCAACTTTCAAGGTGTTGGGGTTATGTAATTGCGGGTTAACCTCGATCAATTTGCTGACGGTTACGCCGGTATGCCGGGAAATCGCCCATAAGGTGTCGCCGGATTTGACGGTGTATGTCATGCCATTACCGGCGAAGGCTTGATTCGGAACTACTGTCAAAAATGCAGTCAATAGGACGGGGCAAATATAACGCAAGAACATCTTTGCCGGTTGTTGATACACGGAACGTTCTCCTTTGCTACGGAAAATGCCAGGCGGTCAGCCCATCTATTTCGTTTTTCGACATGTGAAACGGATTTCCTGTTTTACATTTTATTTCACTTTTACGATCGACAACTGAAGTCGATCGTTGCCGTACCGAAGAATATCGCTTAACCGGTGGGGGCGGGGATTCCGTGGAAGGGAGATGGGCGGGAAGAGGGACATCTGAGAAGGATAATGGAGCTCAAATATGGAATGCTAAAATGTTCGCTCCGTCGTCAACCATCTGTGCTTACCATGTGTGAATACAATAAAGAAGGAGTTTTTCTGGATGAAGGTATTATTAGTCAACGGCAGCCCCCATGAAAAGGGATGCACCTATACGGCGTTGACAGAGGTCGCCGCCGCCTTAGAAAAACAGGGCATCGAAACAGAGATTTTTCATGTTGGCAAAAAGCCCATTTCCGGTTGCCACGGTTGCGGCGCCTGTCAGAAAACGGGCCAATGCTTCATGAACGATGGAGTCAATGAGTTCTTAGAGAAGGCGGCATCGGCAGACGGCTTTATATTTGGTTCACCGGTGCATTTTGCATCGGCTTCCGGCATGTTGACTTCCTTTATGGACAGGGTGTTCTATGCGGGCCTTCGCAGCGGGCTCTTTGCCTTCAAGCCGGCTGCCGCCATAGTTAGCGCTCGCCGTGGCGGAACCACTGCCACATTCGATCAGATCAATAAATATTTCACCATCAGCAACATGCCGGTGGTGTCGTCTCAGTATTGGAATATGGTCCATGGCAATCGGCCCGAAGAAGTCCGTCAGGATTTGGAAGGCATGCAGACCATGCGCACACTGGGCAACAATATGGCTTGGCTGTTGAAGTCCATTGAAGCCGGAAAAGCCGCCGGCGTCGCACTGCCGGAAAAGGAACCACGGGCGATTACCAATTTTATTCGTTAACGAACAAGCAATCGAGCACCTTTGATTCATCGTCCCATCATGTTGGATATAATTTTTCTGGGTACAGCCCGATAAAGAAGAAATCGGAGACTAACGAGAGACAGTTCGGTTTGGGAACCGGGCTGTTTTTCGTTCAAAAAACATCTTTTGACCTTTGGAAAATCGCCTTATGTGAAGACGCACTACTTTTGAAAATATTTACAAAACACCGAGATAGTTATATTATGGTAGAAGATGTCCTCAATGATGGAGGTGGTTGCAGCGGAAAACCATCAAAAGCCCTCAGTGATTTGGTCGTCAACTGATGAAGTAGCTGAGTATAAACAGATACTGCGAGTGAAAAGAAACATCCGCTACGCAATCGTGGGTATCCTTTTGTTCATCATCAGCGCTTTTTCTTACGGGATATATTGGCTGGCGTACGATATGGATCGATTGCCGGAAGGGGAGTATCTCACGGAAGCGACTTCTCCCGCCGGAACCTACACGGTAAAAGCCTATCGGACAAACGGAGGCGCCACGACTGCTTTTGCTATTCGCGGAGAGTTGGTATTTAACAAGCAAAAAAGAGATCCCCAAAATATATACTGGAACTATCGAGAGGATCAAGCGGAAATCAATTGGCTCGATGACGACAGGGTTGTCATCAACGGGCATGAACTCCATGTTCCCCATGATCGATTCGATTTTCGCAGACAAAACTAAATCACATTCCCCAAAAAACAGTCATTCAAATCTCATCACTAACGAAAATGATCAATCGGTGAAAGGGAAGCCCATAAGAAAATCGCCGTTCATCTCGCCCGAATGAGGCAAGGTGAACGGCGATTTTGTTCTCCCTGTGGTTACCTGACTTTTACCGCCGTGCCGCTGGCTGTCACCATCAACATCCCGTCGCGGATCACCTCATAATCAAGATCAACGCCGATCACGGCATCGGCGCCGAGACGAAGGGCGTGCTCCTTCATTTCCCGAATGGCGATTTGGCGAGCCTCATTCAGTTTTTCCTCATAGGCGCCGGAACGACCCCCAATCACATCAGTGATGCTGGCCAGAAAGTCGCGGACCACGTTCGCCCCCATGACGGCCTCCCCGGCTACGATGCCCAGATAATCAGTAACGGATCGACCATCGATGTTGTTCGTGGTGGTGATGATCATTGTGTAGACCTCCTTATCCTGCTGTTCGCCCTTATTTAAATGATATCAGATAAGAAGTTCGATTAAACGGTATATCTTAAAAGAATGCCTGGGCCACTTCCTCGAGCAGGGTCGGCTTGCCCTTATGAACACAGACGCCTGTGGCTTTCGCTTTCAGCACCAGTTTCTCATCGGGAAGCCGGTAGAGATCCTGTATAAAAACAAGCCGCAACCGGCCTTCGCGAACCACGTTCATACGGACGACGAAACGGTCTCGGCTGCGCAGTGGAAGCTTATAATCGGCTTCGATGCGGATAAGCACGAGATCCTTCCCCTCTTGGTGCAGACGAGCGAAATCAATGCCCTTCGCATAGAGAAACTCGTGCCGCCCGTGTTCCAGATAATGCAGGTACACAGCGTTGTTGACGACTCCTTGCAGGTCACACTCATAGTCGCGCACCTGAAAGGCGACTTCATACTGATAATTGCCGATACTTGGACTGTGTTCATTGTCTTTTACGGGTATGCCCTCTAGTTGCTTGCTAACTTGTGTTTCCGCTGTGATCTTTTCCATGTTTGAATCAAACTCCCCTGTTGTGATACTTTGTCAGTGTGTAGCAAAAAAATCAGGGCAATGGTCAGCGTTGTTGTTGCGATAGACACTGCTTATCTTGGGTGGCCGCTTCTGCGCACTCCCGTGATCCGCTCTCACAAGCAGCAGCCGCCTCCTGATTCACATCGGGCAATTGATCGATGTGTTTCAAGAGAAATTGATGGAGATCGATGCCGGTGGTTGTCTTTAGCACATCGGGCAGTTGCGTCATCAGTTCTGTCACATAGTTGGTGACCTTCGAGGCGCCGGCGTTGTTGCCGTTGCCCGAATCGACGATGGTGATGCGTTCGATGCGGCTGAGCGGTTCGGCGATATGGCGCGTGATTTCCGGCATCTTGTCGATCAGCTTTTCCATCAACACCAAGGTCATCGCCGACTGCTCGTACTTCTTGTAGGCTTCCCCGAGCGCTTCGATCGCTGCCGCTTCGGCCATGCCCTTTTCCCGGATGATCTCAACCTCGGCCATCCCCTCAAGGCGCTTTGCTTCTGCTGCGGCACGGCCTTTGGCTTCGATGGCCGCCGCTTCCGCCTGGGCCTCTTGGATCTTCTGATACCGCGTTGCGTCAGCTTGGCGTTCAACCTGGAACTGCTCGGCCTCCGCTTGCTTTTTCACGGTCGCTTCGAGCTCTTTTTCCTTCCGTTCCGCCTCTTTTTGGGCCAGTTCTGTCTCTTTTTCCTTGCGGATGATGTCGATCTGCATCTTCTCGCGTTCGGCTTGCTGCTTGATGCGCAGGCCTTCGATCTCATAGGCCAAATCAGCGTTGGCGCGAGCCGTTTCCTGTTCTTTTTTGAAGCCCTGGATCTTGAGATCCGTATTTTTGCGCTCCTCTGCCACATCGGCGTCGGCGCGAAGCTGAGCCGCTTGGCCCTCTTTGACGGCTTCCGCCGTCTGGACCTCTGTCTCCTTGCGAGCCCGTGCTTTTTCGATCTCTGCGTCCCGGCGCGCCCGCGCCTCGGCGATCTCCGCCTCTTTCTTGACTTCGGCGACCCGTTCTTTGCCGAGGGCTTCCAGATACCCGTTGTCATCAGAGATCTCTTGGATGGTCAGCGTTTCGATCAAGAGACCCATTTCGGCAAAGTTCTCTTTTGCGCCGAGCAGAATCTCTTGGGAAAAGCGTTCCCGATCGCGGTACACCTCTTCGACGGTCAGGCGAGAGATGATCTCGCGCAGCTTGCCGCTCAGGACTTCATGGGCGATCGTGCGGATCTTCAGCACCGTTTCATTGGCATTTCCAGCGTTAAAGCGCTCCAGAGCGGCGAGAATCGACTCGTTGGTGTCGCTCTTGACCTTGATGACCGCGACGCCACTCACATTGATGTCCACCCCTTGGGTCGTGTAGGCCTTTCGTACCCGTACCTCCAGGTTGATCGATTCCAAAGAGATGGTGTCGACTTGGTAGAGAATAGGAATGACAACACCGCCGCCGCCAGCGATGACGCGCAGGCTGTTGTTCGGCCCTTTGATCACCAAGGCTTTCCCTGTGGGCACTTTGCGCCACATGGAAAGAACGCCGAAGATGATGAGCAGCAGAATCAAGACAATGCCGACGGAGATCGACGCGCTGGGAAGGAGATCGCCGATAATGGTAAACATATAGTTCCTCCTCAGATTTTGGCCACGAGATTGATCTGTTTTTCCACCTTGATGATGACCACATCATCGCCAGTGTGGATCTCGCCTTGATCGAAGCAACGGGCCGGCGCGCGATGGCGGATGCCTTTGATACGATAGGAGATTTCGCCGAGTTCGTCTCCTTTCATGGAAGATAAGGCTTTCGCTTGTACGCCGGTCATCTTCTTCGCTTCAACCGTTGTCGTGCTTTCGCCCTGTTTCAGGGGCCTGATGAGAAAACGATTCAACAGAAAAGAGACGAGAAGGCCAGAAGCGAGAGCCGTGCCCCAACGCGCAGCCAGGGTTAATTCGTTTGTCAACATGCCAACACCGCCAAAGACGGTGACAAAGGCAAAAAATGTTTGTGTGCCCAGCGGCATAAAACAAGCGGCGGGACCGTCAAAAAAGTCGAGATCAACGTCAAAGGTTTCAAAGAGTTCGCCAAAGACGAAAGAGAGGATGGTCATGGCAGCGCCAACGCCAAAACATACCTGAAATAAGGTTTCCATTAGCGTTCGCTCTCCTCGAATTCAGATGATTGGACACCGTGAAACCGTCTTTTTTGCGTCGCACCTCCTCACGAGTTACCCCGGCCATGATTAGATTGCTGACGCGAAAAGCGTATGTTCTCATTATATTTTGTGTAATTTACCACCGTCAAGAAATATATGTAAATAAGATCAGGATAATCCTAATAGGTTGATTGTTTAAGCACCCAATTCGAGGTCGTCGACAGGGGCGCATCGGTCTGTTCGTGTATCTCTTTCACCAGTTGAACAAGCAAGGTGGAGAAAGGGTGATCTCGAATGCAAAAAATATCCTGTTGGAAGTGCTCAAAATCAAAAAGCCGCTCCATCTGTTCAAAGTCCAATGAGTGAAAAAAATATCGGAGACGCGGAGATATGAAGTAAATCGAGAGTCCGAATGGTGAGAAGGAGGAAAAATAGGGGGGATACAGCGAAATGGCGATCTGTAAAAATATAGAATCGACAAAAACCAGGAGAAAAGATGAGAGCAAAAGCCACCCCTATTTTTCTTGCCCTTTTAATGCTTGCGGCTGTTCTGCTCGGTCTGGTCTACTATCTGTTGACACCCTTTCCCAGCGAAGACGTGACGGCCCAATCTATTCCGACTCGGTATCATGTTCCCAGGGAAGCCGCTTATGAAGTGCAAGGGCATAACCAATGCTCCGCCTTTTCCACGGCCTACCTGTTACGAACGCTGGGCAAGGATGCTGAAGGCGCCCGCGTGTATTCGGCATTGGTTTACAAAATCCCCTTTTCGGGCTATGTGTTGCCCAAGGGGATCATGAGCTATCTCCAAGCGCAGGGGATGGGCCCATCCATTTACCGTGGCGCCTTGCCCACGCTAAAAGCCCGGCTGACACAAGGAAACCCGGTCATCACCTTGGTCGGCAACGGGGTTTTATGGCAGCATTACATGACCCTTGTGGGGTATGATGAAGAGAAGCGGGACCTGTACTTTTTTGACTCCAAAAGAGAAACCGATGAAAACAGTGATCTGCCTGGCAACCGGACGTTGACAGAGGAGTACTTTTTGAGTATGTGGGACAATGGATTGCCCCTGTTTCATCACATCTACATAACCGCCGGTGAAAGGCCCTAGTCCCACACATCATGCCGCGATAATCCCTGCCAAAAGGCGATGGCAATGCCTGACCAGACAAAGGTGGCGTAACAGGTGTCAATCCCCGCGCCGATCGAAAAGGTGACGCCAGCCAGGCTAACGGCGAGGTAGCCGGCGAACCCTTTTGTCATCTGCTGCCGTGGGGAAATGCAGTTCCGCAGTCCATAGCCGATGGCAAAGGCGATCATGACTGTGACAGTGAGGATGAGCAAAGGCATCGCGTCACCTCCATTTAAAAGCATCCCCTGACTTCGACGTCCCGCTGCGGGGCGTTTTCTTTATGCTCCCATCGTCGGCATTCCACAATTCAGAGAACATCTGAAAGCCACCGCTCACCACCCCTGGGGGCTGCACATATAGTGCTGTAGACTTGGGGAGGGGGTGTGAACCGATCGTTCTCGGCATGCTCGTTCATCCCCGAACCATTCGGGATAACTTTCGGGGCAACCGGCTCTTCTTCGGGCAAATGGCGCTTTTGGGGAAGACCATGGGCATCACCTTGGTGATTTTCTCGCCCAACCATGTCCATTGGAGTCGCAATGAGTGCAAGGGCTATGTCTTCAACAGCCTGCGCCGGCGCTGGATTCTCCGGCGAACCCCCTTGCCGGACGTTGTCTATGACCGATTTTTCCCATACGATCTGCAAAGGGCCAGCGTTGTCACCTGTCGTCGCGCCTTGCGAAAACGGGGGATTCCCATCTTCAATCCGCCCTTTGGCGGCAAATTCAGTGTGTACCGTCGTTTGCTCGACGATCCCTTTATCGCCCCACATCTCCCGAAAACGCAACTGCTGACGGGAGAAAGGGAGTGGTCGGCCTGTCTGGCCACATGGCGCAGCGTCTACCTTAAGCCGGATAATGGAGCAAAAGGCCTGGGGATCATCCGGATGTCCCTGCGCGGAAAGGAGGAGGTCCTTGTGGAGCCGACTGCCGGGCAGAGGCTGCAGTTGCGCCGCAAAGCCGCCTGGCATTGGCTCAAGGGACGAACAGCAGGGAGGCGCTACCTGATCCAGCGGGCCATCGAGCCGGCCCGTTGGAGGGAGCGGATTTTCGACCTGCGCGTTCTCGTCCAACGGCGCGACTGCGGGGAGTGGGCGGTCACTGGGGGCAGCGCTCGGGTGACAGGCAATGGGATCACCTGCAACCTGCACACCGGGGCAAGCGCGGCGCCGCTTTCCTTGGCGCTCCTGGAGAGCGGCGCCGCCGTGAAAGAGGAACAGGTTTTTGCGCTGGCCCTGCACATCGCCAAGGTCCTGTCACGCCTGCATCCAGGGCTGGCGGAATTGGGGCTCGATTTCCTGATCGACAGCAAAGGGAAAGTATGGTTTTTGGAAGCCAACTCTCGTCCAGGGCGGAGCGTCTTTTCTCGTATCGGCGACATGGGCAGCCGCCTCACGGCAGTGCGCCGGCCCTTGGAGTATGCCCAGTATCTGGCGAGGAACGTCAACAAGGCCGGGTGAGCGTATGGGGACCATCTACCTGACGGATCGCCAGGCCGGGACAATCGGCATCGAAGCGGGGGAGGAAGTTCTCCTTCGCGCCGGTGTGCGTTCCTGTCTGGCAACGGTCCGCATCGTTCCAACGAAACCACGGACGCCGCTTTTGCCGGAACTGTTGAATCACCTGCGTTGGCCCATCAACCTGCCCTGCCAACTGGCTTACTCGCGAAGGGAACAGGCTTTTGTCGCCGGTCCGCTGCTCGGTATTTTTTCCTATCGTTATCCCAACAAACCCTATGTCTGGTCGGCCCATCTCAAGGAAACACAGCGTTATGCCCGTGAGATGGGCGTTGTGGCCGTCGTCTTCGGCCCCACTGATATCAACTGGGAGGACCGCACGGTGACAGGGGTCATACTCAGGGGGGATGAGTGGCAACAGCAGACACTCCCCCTCCCCCGGGTGATCTACAACCGGATCCCTTCACGCAAGTTCGAAAACCTGCCAGAGGTCAGCGATCTCAAAAAACGCCTGGCAGACATCCCGGGCCTGATTCTCTTCAACCCGCGCTACCTCGACAAATGGGAGACCCATCAGTTGCTGCAGAAGCACGTTGCCGTCCGGCCTCTTTTGCCGGAAACGCGGTTGTTGCAAAAAGCCGAAGACCTGTGGCCACTGGTCAAGGAGCATCGCGTCATCTACATCAAACCGATCCACGGAACCCAGGGATTGGGAATCTACCGGATCGGCCTTCATCCTTCAGGGGGGTACTCCTGGATCAGTCGTCATTCGACGGCCACGCTGGGGCTGGCGTACACGCGGACCGCCATTGAAGCCAAGATCAAACGGCTGCTCGAGCGGACCGCCTATGTGGCCCAACAAGGGCTGCGACTGGCTTTGATCGAAGGAGCGCCCTTTGACATTCGCTTATTGGCGCAAAAAGACGGTCAAGGAGTCTGGCGGATCACCAAAGTCTTCGGGCGAATCGCCCCGCCCGGCAAATTCACCTCCAACCTGAGCCAGGGAGGCAGGGCGATGGGCATCCTCAACTCCCTAAAAGCGGCGTCACTGCCCCCAAAACGCAAACGGCAGGCCATTCTCAAAGAGTTGCAGCGGTGGGGGGAATCGCTGCCGCGCATCTTGGAGGAAAGCGCCGCCATGACGTTAGGGGAATTGGGCCTCGATCTCGCCCTTGATCGCGGCGGCAAGCTCTGGCTCTTGGAGATCAACGCAAAGCCCTTCAAACGGCTCGACGAAGGGGAGGGAGATCCGAGGCTCGTCCGTCTAGCCTTAGAACGCCCCATTGCCTATGGGCGTTTTTTGGACGGCTTTGATAACAAAGGAGGGGACGACTCTCCATGACCGGGGCTTATGTGGCGATTCTGGCCGCCGGCGATCCTTCGAAAAAAGCGCCCTTTGGCCAGTGGTCGCCAGCGATCGCCGAAACAGTCAATGCGCTGCGCCTGCGTGGGATCCAGGCTGTCGCTATGGCTGTCGACGATCTGAGTCCAGACCCCTTTGTGCGTGTTTGGCGGCCGGGATTGAGACAACGCTGGCTTGCGGAACGCAAGCGACCCCCGAAAATCTTCTACAACCGTATCCTTAACCGGAGCCGCGAGCGCCGGTCTGAGGTGCAGTCATCGCTGCGGGCGTTGCAGCAAAAAGGCAACATCCTGTTCAATCCCGGGTACCTGTCAAAAGCCGACCTCCACCGCCGCCTTTCTGGCAGTGCCGTGGCATCCTATTTGCCTGAAACGACGCTGCAGCCACTGCCGAGGGATGTGTTCGCCATGCTGGAGCGCCGGTCATGCCTTTACCTGAAACCGGTTGACAGTTGCGGCGGCAAGGGGATCTTTCAGATCTGCCAGAACGCTTCCGGTTGGCAGGTGACGGAGGTCCGCAAAAAGCGCGCCTTGCCGGTTGCCTTCCATGAAGAAGAAAAACTGCTCTGTTGGCTTGATGATCTGCTCGCCCGGCGCGAGTACCTTTCCCAACAGGCCTTGTTCTTCGATCGTATCGATGACCGCCCCTATGATTTCCGTGTCCTCGTTCAAAAAGACGGTCGGGGATGTTGGACCTATGTCGATGCCGGCATTCGGCTGGCCGCGCCCGGCCATGTCGTCACCCACCGTCCCAACGGGGGGCAGATCCTGCGCCGGGATCAGTTGGTGCGCGCCCGTTTTGATCGTTTCCGCTGGAAGCGCATCGAATCGGAAATGGCGTCGGCGGCAGTCGCCGCTGCCCGTGCGATGGAGGCAAACAGCCATGAACACTTCGGGATCTTGACATTGGATATGGGTCTCGAACAGCCAGGAGAGCACCTGTGGCTCCTCGAGATCAACGCCAAACCTGGACGCTTCGACGAGCCATGGATTCAACGCAAGAGCGACTTCCTGCTGGCGTCATACGTAAAACACCTGGCAGCCCGGAGGGGGGAGATTCATGAAAATATATATTCACCATGACCCGTCTTCAAGCATGGCGGAACTGGCTCGACGGCTAGCCGCCCGTGACATCGACGTTTCCGCCGGCCGACATGGGCCGGCAGAGCCGGTAGATTGGTGGATCAAATGGGGCGCAGGGAGGGAAAGCCAACCGGCCGCCGCCCAGCGGCTCTTTAACGTCCAAGCGGTCACAGCCCTGACGACCGATTTTGATGCCGTGGAAAGGGTGCTCCGGCGAAACCACCTGCAGGCGCTGCTGGGGGAGGATCCCAGTCGCTGGCCCCTAGCGGTCTGGCCAAAGGAATACCAGATCTATCTATGGGATTCCCGTGTCATCGCTGTCCAGCGCAAAGTGCTGATCACCCAGCAATTGCGCGATCTCTTGCCCAACAAATCAGTCACGCCCTCCTTTCACTGGGTGGAACAGTTGACGCCTTGGGAAGAGGAGCGACTTGTCAGCGCCGCCATACGGGCGTTGCATTGCCTGGGTCTGGACTTCGGCAGGGTCCATCTCGGTGTCAACCGTTCCCGCGGTCCCATCATCCTCGCCGTCGACCCGGCGCCCATCGTCCGGAACCGCCTGGCCCAGGCCTATGCCGACGCCATCACCGCGTCCGTCCGGGAGTGGCAAGAAAGGGCAACTGTCACCATTGGCTCCGATCCCGAGTTCATGCTGTCCCTCGTACCAGGGCGGCGCATGGTGCCGGCCTCCCGTTTTTTTCCCCGTACAGGCATTGTTGGTTGTGACAACCGGCGGGCCTTCGGAGCATCCGATGACCTGCCGCTCGCGGAGGTTCGCCCGGCGCCAGCTGAAAACGCAGCAGAAGCGCTGCAGCAGTTGCGCGTCGTCCTGCATGAAGCCAACCGCCTCTGTCCCTATGGCAATATCGCCTGGGTGGCCGGCTCGGAACCATACCCCGGTTATCCGACGGGCGGGCATATCCATTTCGGCGGTCTCCAGCCCAATAGCCGGTTGATCCGCGCCCTTGATCAGTACCTGGCGCTGCCCCTGCTCTACCTGGAAAACCCGGAAACGGCGGCCCGTCGTCGCCAGTTCTACGGCGCCCTCGGCGATTTTCGGGTAAAGCCCCATGGCTTTGAATACCGCACCCCCGGATCATGGCTCGCTTCACCGGAAACCGCCTGGCTTGCCCTGCACCTGGCCGCCGTTGTCGCCCAACACTACCGTCGATTGGAACGGTGGGACTTCCTGCAGCCTGAGAGGCAGGATGATTTTTACGAGGGAAAGCGGCAAGCGCTCATGCCGCTGTTGCGACAGACGTTGCTCGAACTGGTCTCCATCGATGACTCGGAAACGATGCGCCGCTTGGCCCAACGGCTCTGGAGCATGGCCGAAGAAGGGAGTTATCTCCCCGAGGATATGGACATTCGCCGCGCCTGGAAATTGCCGATCGGCTTGCATCGCTACCGTTATGTGCCCCGTCCCCGATACAGCATCTCTTGGTTGGGCGGCAGCGCCAGCCGGATCTAAAAAACCCTGCCGGGTCGCGCCCGACAGGGTTTTCTCTTGCTGATTGTCAATGGAAGTGAGACTCTGCAATGACGGTCCTGATGCTGCACCTGGATTAGACGAGATCCTGCGCCATCTCATGAAGCCGTTCCGCCATCCGGCTGATCTGGTCGAGGGCATGGGTGATGTTCTCGGCGATGTGCACCTGGGCCTGGGTGATCTTGTTCAGATCTTCACCCTCTTGGGAAACGTTCAGGATCAGTTCGTGGATGCGGTTCAGCGTGGCGGCGATCTGATCAGCCGAACTGGCGCTGTCCTGGGCAAGCTTTTGAATTTCGCCGGCAACGACGGAAAAGCCGAGTCCCAGTTCTCCGGCTCGCGCCGCTTCGATGGAGGCGTTTAAGCCCAAGAGACGCGTCTGTTTGGCCACCTTGCGGATGAACTTGACCACATCATCGGTGGCGGCCACATTCCGTTTTGCCTCAGACGATGTGTCATTCAACTCGGCATTGGCCTTGGCCAGATCGTGAGAGGATTTCGCGATGACGGCAGCCGACGCGTTGATCTCCTGGACAGAAGCGTTCAACTCTTCAGCCATCGTCTGCAAGGCCACTTGGCGGTGAATCGGGGTGGCAAAAGCGACAGCGCCCAGAATCTCGCCGCTGGATCCCGGAATCGGCCAACCGATTGCGATATAATCGACGCCATAGATGGACTTGTCCACCCTGCGGGTGACGCGCCGGTTTTCTTCGATGGCCACATAGGCGGCTGTCGAAGAAGGCAATACATCGCCGGGACGGATTCGGAGGTTGAGATCGGGCGCCGGGTTATATGAAAGGACGTTGCAGGCGCGATCACAAATGGTGACAGAGGCCGGGTGAGGCAGGATTTCGTTGATGTATTTGTTGATCGCCACAAAGTGATCCAGCAGGGAGATGTCGTTCATTTAGATTCCTCCAATTGCACGAACCAAATTACCCGTATAAACGACAGAAACCTATTCTACGAAAGACAAGCGAAAATAGTGGCAGGAAGTTATCGAAAAAAGAGGAGCGGTGGATTTTTCCGAATAAATCATCCAATCAGGCCTCATCTGCATCTTATCATAACATAACTCATTTGTCGGTCAACGATTGATTTGTTTAACGTGAAGAATGCGGTACAGAGACTGAACAGCAAGTGAAAAAAATAACATATCTATTAATAAAGACATACTAATTGCCCTTTTTTTGCGCATATAAGCAGGAAATCGGTCGTGCAGGTCGAAATAGTGTCACCGAATTGTTACGTAAGGAGTGCATTATTGTTGGCCGTACGAGTGGGGATTAACGGCTTTGGCCGGATTGGGCGCAACGTGTTCCGGGCAGCTGTCAACCGCGATGATATCGAGATCGTCGCCGTCAACGTGACCTCGGATCCGCAAACGACAGCGTACCTGATGAAGTATGACTCTGTTCACGGCACCTTTAACGCCGATGTGCAAGCCACGGAAGACAGCATCATCGTCAACGGCAAAGCTGCTCGCATCGTGTCTGATCGCGATCCTGCCCGGTTGCCTTGGAGCGATTTGGGCGTTGATATTGTTATCGAATCAACAGGTAAATTTAACCGCGGAGAAGATGCGGCGAAACACCTTGTCGGCGGCGCCAAGAAAGTGATCATCACGGCGCCGGCAAAAAATGAAGACGTAACCATCGTCATGGGCGTCAATGACCACATCTACGATCCGGATCGGCATCACATCATCTCCAACGCATCCTGCACGACCAACTGCCTGGCGCCGGTGGCCAAGGTGCTTCACCGCGAGTTTGGCATCGTCGAGGGTCTGATGACGACGGTCCATGCCTTCACCAACGATCAGCGCATCCTCGATGACGCCCACAAGGACCTGCGCCGCGCCCGCGCGCTCGACCTGTCCATCATCCCGACGACGACCGGCGCCGCCAAGGCTGTGTCCCTCGTCCTCCCCGAATTGGAAGGCCGCTTAAACGGCTACTCCTTGCGCGTGCCCGTTCCGAACGTGTCTGTTGTCGATCTCGTCGTGACCATGGAACGCCCCGCCGATAGGGAGACCATCAACGCCGCGTTGCGCGCCGCAGCGAACGGGGAGATGGCGGGGATCCTCTCTGTCTGTGATGAACCCCTCGTCTCCAACGATTTTCTGGGCACCCATTATTCGTCGATTGTCGACGCCTTGTCCACCATGGTCACATCAGGACGCATGGCGAAAGTCGTCGCTTGGTATGATAATGAATGGGGCTATTCCTGCCGCGTCCTGGACTTGGCGGCAAAAGTGGGACAACAACTGTAAAAGAACGCTTTCTTTCCACCTGCGCCTGCCCCCTTTGAGGCAGAGACAGGGCAGTGAAAAACCTATCCCTTACCGGTGGAATGTAGGAAGAACGCTTGCTCATGTCGAACCACGTAGGGATAAGGAGGTGCCTTATGGAAGCGCGCTGCATGCTCTGCGGAAAAAAAGACGAAATCGATAAAAGCCATCCCAAATGGTCCGACTTTGCAGGAAAAACGAAAATCACCGGATACATATGCCTGCGCTGCACGGCCAAGATTAATTTTGAGGCCAATGAGTCACAAAAGGTACCGAAACCGATGTAGGAACGGCGAACGCCGTTCCTCTTTTTTGGGGATAACGGTTTTGTATGCCGATTGGCGTATTGACAGGATGTGCGGGGAAGAGTACATTGGATCCGGATCAGGCGGACCTTGGGAGGGAGAACGAAATGATCAAGACCTATATCTTTGATGCGCAGCAAGACAAGGTCCTTCATGACATCAACCTTGATCACATGGAGCAATGGCTCGCTTCCCCCGACAACCTCATCTGGATTGATCTCTACGATTATGACGCCGATGAAGTCAACCAGGTGGCTCGTGTCTTCGACTTTCACCCCTTGGCCATTGAAGACGTTCTCCATGCCAGTCCACGGGCGAAAGTGGACCGCTACGACCGGTATTTTTTCTTTGTCTTCCACGCCCTGCGCTATGATGAGGAAAGCGACGATGAGTTGACCCTCTTTGAACTGGACGTTTTTTTAGGCAAGAACTACATCGTCACCCTGCACCGGTCGGCGTTGCCGGCTGTCGGTCGTGTCGCTTATCACTGCCTGCGAGGGACGCGACTCATGAACCGTGGGCCCGATTACCTCATCTATGCCATCGTCGACGGCATCATTGACGAGTACTTTCCGATTGTGGAACGCCTCGGCGACCGGATTGATGAACTGGAGGATGAACTCTACATCAACCCGGCGCGCGAGACGACAGACGAGATGCTCGCCTTGAAACGAACGCTGCTTCTCCTGCGCAAGACGGTGCTGCCCCAGAAGCGGATCTTCTCCAACATCAACGGCCGCTACTCCTTTGAGGTCCATGAAGACAACCGCCCCTATTACCTGGACTTGGTGGACCATATCGAGCGGATCTCTGACACCATCGACACCTACCGTGACCTTGTCAACAGCGCCATGGACACCTACTTCTCGATCATCTCCAACCGCACGAACGAGATCATGCGGGTGCTGACCATCATCTCGACCATCTCCATGCCGCTGACGGTCGTGACCGGCGCTTTTGGCATGAACGTCCCCATTCCGCTAAACGATGCGCCCTGGATGTTTTATGCCATCTGGGTGAGCATGTTTGTCCTGTCGGCGCTGATGCTGTACTGGTTCCGGCGCAAGAAATGGATTTGAGTGGTTCCTCGAAAAAAAGAAAAGAGCATAGGTGTACGCAACATGACATACAGGTGACCGCAGCCCTCCATTGGAGGCTGCGGTTTTTAACTTTAACAATCAATTAATTCAAAAAATGTCTATCCGCACTTATCACGTGCTTATCTGTACTTTATAATCAAGAGAGTCGCGTATTACGGAAAGGGGCGCCATCATGTATCTTGCATCATTGACAGAATTGACAGACTACATCGCTTCCTTGACGATCGAGCCTACGGAACAGTTGATGGTGTTGACGGCAGATAAATCTGCGCAGCATGTCCCTAGAATCATCGATCACTTTAATGAAAAGGGCATCCGGTTTTTTGGAGGGATTTACGCGGCGCTTTTGGTCGGCGCCAAAAGTTATGATGAAGGTTTTATCGTTATAAAGGTTGAGCCCCTCTACAGTTCCCTTGTGCTGCCTTACTTGATGCGTTTTCCTCTGGACGCGGCGACCCTGGGGGACACGACGGCCATCTTATTGGTTGACGGCTTGTCGAGCAAGTTTAAGGAACTGACCGACACGGCTTATGCCAAGATCGGAAATAAGGTCAAGTACATCGGCGGCGGAGCCGGTTTTTACGACCTGATCCATCGCCCGTGCATATACGACAACCGAGGCTTGCACAAGGATGTGCTCTACGTCTGCCTTGTCAAAGGAGATATTCAATTGGGCGTGGAGCATGGCTGGAGAAAAATGGACGGTCCCTACCAGGTGACACATTCTCGGGGGAACATCCTCAGCGAGATCGACGGACAGCAGGCTTTTGAGGTCTATAAGGATATCATCGAACAGGCGGAAAATCTTCGCCTCAGTAGAGAGGACTTTTTCAGCTTTGCCAAAGACCACCCCTTTGGGGTGCAAAAACGTGGACACTTTGAGATCACTGTCCGCGATCCCATCACCGTCAACGAGGATAACGAGATCGTCTGTGTAGCCGACATCCCCCAGGACAGCGAGATCTATGTCCTTAAGGGCAATATCAACACATTGCTGGCCGCCTCCGAGCAGGTCGCTGACTGTTGCGCTAAGGCAGCGCCGGAAACCTACCTGCCCTTGCTCTTCGATTGCATCTCGCGAGGCATGTTTTTGGAGGACCGTTTCGACGAGGAGCTTGCCAACATCCAAAGGCGATTATGCTACCCATTGGAGGGCGCCTTATCGATCGGCGAGATCGCCTCTCGCAGCAATGGGGACTTGATCATCCACAACAAATCAACGATCCTCGGTTTGCTGCCGGTAAAGGGTAAATAAAAGAAGGACGCTATTCAGCACCTGGATGGCGTCCTTCTCTTTTTTCGCATCGAACGTTCTAGAAGCGAAAAAAGCCATAACCGTAATCCTTCCGGTCACCGATCACAACGGCATGTTCCAGCATCAATCGTCGCACTTCGGCTGGGGCAGGGGGGACGCCGGCCTTCTTCCGGCGCTCGGCCATCAGCAGCGCAGCGGCGCCGGTGATGTGGGGAGCAGCCATACTCGTTCCGGAGAGGCGAACATACCGGTTGGCAGGATAGGTGCTTAAGACATTGACGCCCGGAGCGGCCAAAAAGAGTTCCGGTCCTTGACTTGAAAAAACAGCCCGCTTGACACTGCGGTCCACAGCGGCCACTGTCAACACCAGATCAGACCAGCGCCCCGGATAATCGATGGAGTCCTGCCTGAGCGTCTTTGATGCATCGTTTCCGGCGGCGGCCACAAAGGTGATGCCGGCTTGATTGGCCTTTTCCATGGTGGCGCGCAACTTGGCGTTCGGTTTTTGGCTGCCGAAGGACAGATTGAGCAGGTGAATCCCGTTGTCGAGAGCCCACTCGATCGCGGCGATGACATGCTCCTGACCGCCTTCCCCCTTTTCATCGAGCACCTTGAGCGCATAGAGTTGGCTTTTGGGGGCAACGCCGACGATCCCAATGCCATTGTCCGAACCGGCGATAATGCCGGATACATGGGTGCCATGACCGTGGTCGTCTTCATACTTGTCGTTGTTGTCGAGAAAGTTGTAGCCTCCTCGAATATTCTCTTTTAGATCAGGATGGGCGCTGTCGATGCCTGTATCCAGGACAGCGATACGGATATTCTCACCCTTCGAACGCAGCCACTGCCGGGGGGCGTTGATCAGCTTTACGCCATAATCGACCACCTGTCCTGGCACTCGATCCATGATCCGGTGGATGGTGAGGGGGAAAAGGTGGTTTTTTCCGTAGGACGGCAGAGCGGCGCTTCGCCCCTCGACGAGTTTCTTCATCAAAAAGCTCCTTTCCCACAAACGATCACAGCAGGATCGTGATCCAATTTATGGGAAAGAAGGGTTGGACGGTTCCTGTTTCGTTCGACAAAAGAGGTGTAAAAACGAAAGAGGAATGCCGATGGAGCTAACGAATAAGATAGTGGATAAATTTGGTAATGTTTTGCCGGGGGTGGTTGCCATGGGGATGTTGGTCAAGCTCTTCCAACGGCGCAGCAGTGGTTACCTGCCGCCGGGAGAACTGTCCTTGCCGCCAGGCTTGGAGATTCCTGACCAGTGGAACGACGCGAGATACGAGGGTCTGCGCAAGCCGGGAAAGCAGGAACCGTTGCTCTATGATGAAGCGGAACGACGTTTGTTGCGAGACATCAACCTGTCTCTGATCATCATCAAGATGACCTTTCAATTGGCCGACGACCGGCGGTTTGCCTCCAATGTGGTGGCCCGCCATCTGCAGCCCTTTGTGGTCCTCGATATGGATCGGTCCCGTAAGGAGTACCTGCAGTTGCTCGCTCAGGTGGCCCGCGACGAATCGGCCAATTTTGCCACCCGTGCCGGTTTTGAAAGCTTTGAAGCCTTGGGACGGCGGTGGCAGAAATCAGGGAAGGATCTCTACGATCAGTCCCTCCTGATGGGACCTATGGGGGAGCAGTTCGAAAGCAAGCTCCAGCACATCCTCCGAAAATTCGCCAAGGCGGCCAATGTGCCCTACCTGACAGTGGTGACTCGGTTGCCGGCAGAACCGTTGCGGATCGAGATCCCCCGCTATCAGGTCATCCGTCCCTTTGTGATCGGTGGGATTCCCTGCGCCAGCTTTGAGGATGCCCGCCTGCTGGCCCAGACGTTGGCGCCTGCCGTAGCCCGCGATGAGCAAGAGGGACTGATCGAGCACTTCACCAGCCACTATATTGAGTAGCCCCCGGAGTATTCAGCGCATTTCTCTTGAACCCCCCATGATTCTGCGGTACACTGTGATGTAGAATAGGGGGGAGGGGTATTATTTGGACTCGGTTTCATTCACTGTGGCCTTTCTCGCAGGAATCGCTTCCTTTTTATCGCCCTGCGTTCTGCCGCTTGTTCCGGCCTACATCACCTATCTGACCGGTTCCGTCGTCGCTGAGCTGCCTCATAGCGATAGGGAAGGGGAAAGGGCAGAGGAGGGGGACCCCAAAGGGAAGGGTGAAAGCAAGGCGAAAAAACAGCCGAATACCCCCTTCTGGCGCGCCATCGCCTTTGTTCTCGGTTTTTCCGTCGTCTTCATCGCATTGGGGGCAACCGCTACGGTGCTGGGGAAATGGTTGATCCGGTATCAGGGCGCCTTGCGCATCGCCGCCGGGGCGATCATCGTCCTTTTTGGTCTGCATCTGAGCGGTTTGTTGCCGATTCCCGGTCTTTATCGGGAGGTGCGTTTTGGCGGAAAGCCTAAAACCGGCGGATGGGTGGGCGCATTTTTGCTTGGCATGGCTTTTGCCGCCGGATGGTCGCCCTGCGTGGGACCGATCTTGTCGGCCATCTACATCTACGCCGCAACCGGTGAGACGCTGGGCCAGGGATTGGCCTTGCTGGCCGCCTATTCGGCAGGCTTAGCCGTCCCTTTTTTGGTGACAGCCCTCTCGATTGCCAAGTTTGATTCCTGGTTCCGTCAGATGAGCCGGCACCTGGCCAAGATCTCAATGGCCAGCGGTGTCGTCATGGTGGCAGTCGGTCTCCTGATCCTGACGGACCGGTTGGGCAGGATGAGCGCCTATCTGGACTTTTTACCGAACTTCTAAGCAGGCGTATTGTGCCTTTTCAAATAAACGCTGTAGAAAATCGGTTGCGGTGAGATGAAGTTGCTTACAAAGGAACGCAAAAAAGACCTGGGAGTTCTTTCCCGGGTCTTCGCTATCGCTCCAAAAGACGGCTTCTCGTTGAATTAATTAAGTGGTTTATGTAGCGTTTATTTCATAAAAAAACTGTGACCTAACGCCACAGTTTGCTGTCAATATGGGGCGGTTGATGGGAATCGAACCCACGAGTCCCGGAGCCACAATCCGGTGCGTTAACCACTTCGCCACAACCGCCAGAATGGAGCGGAAGACGAGATTCGAACTCGCGACCCTCGCCTTGGCAAGGCGAGGCTCTACCACTGAGCCACTTCCGCAAAATGGTGATCCATGCTGGACTCGAACCAGCGACACCCTGATTAAAAGTCAGGTGCTCTACCAACTGAGCTAATGGATCATGTTATGTAAAACCAAGTGAATGGCTGGGGTGGCTGGATTCGAACCAACGAATGGCGGAGTCAAAGTCCGCTGCCTTACCGCTTGGCTACACCCCAGTGATGGTGGAGGGAGAAGGATTCGAACCTTCGAAGGCAGAGCCGGCAGATTTACAGTCTGCTCCCTTTGGCCACTCGGGAATCCCTCCGTATGATGGTGCCTCGGGGCGGAATCGAACCACCGACACGAGGATTTTCAGTCCTCTGCTCTACCGACTGAGCTACCGAGGCAATGGTGACCCGTAGGGGATTCGAACCCCTGTAACCGCCGTGAAAGGGCGGTGTCTTAGACCGCTTGACCAACGGGCCAAATCGCGAACGCAAGTGAGATTATAACGGATTTAAGAAGGCAAATCAACACTATTTTTAACGGAAAAAACAGAAAAATATTCATCTTTGACGGAGAAAAATCGTTCTAAACGCGTTAACGGCGCTTAGACGACCTTTCTTGCGTCTTTTTCGCCGTTGAAGGCTGGTTTTCTGATCTTTTGGTTAATGGATCAACTTTCCCAGAGGCGCCCATTCGACTGATTTTGATCCGCGCAGCAATGTAACCAACCAAAAGCGCCAGGGCAATGGCTCCCATATAGAGTCCAACCGATTCACTAACAGACATGTCCATCCCCTTCTCGTTGTTTTCTTTTTCACTAATGTAACCGATGAGAGAGGAATAAACAAGGTGGCCTGTTCTTCTTTTCAATAGGGGGCGCATTGGGTATAATAATCTAACTGAAAACAATGTCGAGGAGCAGACTTGTGAGCGATAAGAAGAATACCTATCATATTTTGACCTATGGCTGTCAGATGAACGAACGCGACACAGAGTCGCTGACCGGTTTTCTTCGGCAGATGGGGTATAGGGAAGCGGCGCCTGATGAGGCGGGGATTCTGCTGATCAACACCTGCTGTGTCCGTGAATCAGCCGAACGCAAGATACTGGGCAAACTGGGCGAACTGCGCAAGTATAAGCTCGCTCGCCCGGAAACGGTCATCGGCATCGGCGGCTGCATGGTTCAACAGCCTGGTATGGGTGAACGGATCCGCAAGGAATATCCCTACGTGGACATCGTCTTTGGCACCCATAACTTGCACCAGTTGCCGCGCATGATCGAGCAGTGTCAATTTGGACAGGTAGTCGAGGTCTGGGACAGCGAAGGCGAGGTCGTCGAAGACCTGCCGGAACGCAAGGTCGAGGGCATCAAAGCCCATGTGACGATCATGTACGGCTGCAACAATTTCTGCAGCTACTGCATCGTCCCCCATGTGCGCGGCCGGGAACGCAGCCGCAACCCGGAAGACGTCGTCAAAGAGGTCCATTCTCTTGTCGGCCAAGGGGTCAAGGAAGTAACCCTCCTCGGACAAAATGTCAATTCCTACGGCAAGGACCTGCAACCGCCCGTTACTTTTGCCGACCTTTTGCGGATCGTCAATGGCATCGATGGGCTGAAGCGGATACGGTTTACCACATCTCACCCCAAGGACTTCGATTTGGCCTTAATTGAGGCGATGGCCGAGTCGGACAAGGTCTGCGAGCACATCCACCTGCCTGTCCAGGCCGGGAGCAACCGCATCCTGACCGCCATGAACCGCGGCTACACCCGCGAACACTATATGGAGATGATCAGCCGGATCCGCGAAGCGATGCCCCAAGTGGCCTTGACAACAGACATCATCGTCGGCTTCCCCGGCGAGACGGAGGAGGACTTCGCCGATACGCTCGATCTGGTCGAAAAGGTCCGCTATGACAACGCCTTCACCTTCCTCTATTCCAAGCGCAGCGGCACCCCAGCGGCTGAATTGGCCGAACAGGTGGACGCAGACACGAAAAAAGCGCGCTTTCAACGGCTCTTGCAGTTGCAAAATGGGATCAGCCTGGAACACAACAAGGCCCACATCGGGACTTTACACGAGGTTCTGGTGGAGGGCAGGAGCAAAACGAACAAAGAACTGATGACAGGGCGGACGCGGGGCAACAAGATCGTCGTCTTCGCCGGCGATGAACATCAGGCGGGGGAGACGGTCTGTGTTCGCATCGATGAGGCGCGGACGTGGACGCTTTTGGGAACACTCGTGCCGCAGAACGGGCAGCCTCAATGATTCCGCTATGCTTCATTAATCATAGCAAACACCGCTTCCAGGTATTGGGACCTGAAAGCGGTGTTTCTCTTCCCTGCGGGGGAGTATAGGCGTTGTGAAAACAGGGGAGCGAAAATGAACAACTTGACGGGACGAATCACAGCGACATTCCCTGCATTGCGTCATAAAAATTTTCGATATTTTTGGTTTGGCCAGTGCATCTCCCTTTTGGGAACCTGGATGCAACGAGCGGCGCAACAGTGGCTGGTGTACACACTCACCAAGTCTGCTTTCTTATTGGGGATTTTGGGCGTCGGACAATTTGGGCCCATGTTGCTGTTTTCGCTTTTTGCCGGTGTTCTGATCGACCGCTACCCCAAAAAGCGAATCCTAATGATGACGCAGACAGCCTTGATGATACAAGCCCTGATCTTGGCCTATCTGGTCTATTCGGGTGGTGTCTCCTATTGGAAGGTGCTGTTGTTGGCAACATCCTTGGGTCTCGTCAATACCTTGGATATGCCGGCACGGCAGTCGTTTATCATTGAACTGGTCGGCAGACAGGACCTTACCAACGCGATCGCCTTGAACTCAACAATCGTCAATCTGGCGAGAATCGCCGGGCCTTCGCTGGCTGCCTTTTTGATGGCCAACTACGGGGCCGATTTTTGTTTTTTCATAAATGGCGTCAGCTTTGTCCCCGTGATTTGGGGTCTCTATTTAACGCAACCGCTCGCCGGCGTTCGAGAAAAGAAGCAAAAGAAGATCTTCGCCGAGATCCTTGAAGGATTGCGGTATATCGCAGCAAACCCCTTGATTTTACGGGCGATCGTCGCGATGTTGGCTGTCGGCACTTTTGCCATGAATATGGATGTGATGATCCCCGTTTTTGCCGATGTTGTGCTCGGTCAAGGGGTGCACGGCTATGGCGTCCTGCTCTCGGCCGCAGGCGCCGGCTCGCTGGCGGCATCGGTTTTGCTGGCAGCCAAACTGAGGAACAAGCCGAGCGAAAAGCTGATCTTTTTTAGCGCCCTGATAATTTCCCTTTTTCTCGTGATTCTCAATTTTATTCACTCCTACTTTTTTGCCGCTCTGGTTGTTGTCATCGTGGGGTTTTTCAATATGATCTTCATGACATCGGTGAATTCAACGATTCAATTGAATTCCGATGACATCTACCGGGGCAGAGCCATGAGCATTTACACGTTGGCATTTGCCGGAACGACACCAGTCGGCAATTTTTTTGCCGGCGCCATTACCCATCGGTTTGGTCCGGGCGCCGGTTTTCTCATGTGCGGTCTTGTGACCGGCTTTTTTATCGCGGTGATTGTTGCCATGATTTTGATCAGCAGGAGAGCGAAACAAAAAAGAATGCTTCAAGGTCCCTAAGGAGTCGCCCCATACAAGGCGCGTTGCCGAAAACACCGCTTCCCAACCCGTTGGCCTGAAAGCGGTGCGCCTCTTCAGTGGGGACATACGTGGGGACATACGACTCAAGGCCTGCTATAATTGCTTTTATACGAGGGAAACGAACAATTCTGATGTTTCGAGGTTGATCGATGAAAGCTGTCACTCCCATGATGAGACAATATCAGGAGATCAAAAACCGCCAGCCTGACGCCATCCTCTTTTTTCGTCTCGGCGATTTTTACGAGATGTTTGGACCGGATGCGCTCCTGGCCTCACGAGAATTAGAAATAACCCTGACAGGGCGAGACGCCGGTTTAAAAGAGCGCATCCCCATGTGCGGCGTGCCCTACCACTCGGCTCAGGGGTACATATCGCGTCTCGTCGAGAAAGGCTATAAGGTCGCCATCTGTGAGCAGGTGGAAGACCCGGCGGCCGCCAAAGGGATTGTCCGGCGGGAGATCGTCCGCGTCGTCACTCCGGGCACCCTCATGGACACGAATGTCCTTGAAGAAAAGAGCAATAACTACCTCGTCGCTGTGGCCCACCTCTCTGATGAGTGGGGACTGGCGGCGCTCGATGTCTTCACCGGCGATTTTCTGACGGCGCGCTGGCATGATCGCGACATGGCTGCTTTTCAAGCAGAAATTCTGCGCCTGAGTCCCAAGGAACTGCTCGTTCACCCGGTTGTGGCGGCCAACTTCGCCGACCTGGCGGAAGGCTGGCGGAAGCAGGGCATCCTTGTCAGCCCTTTTCCGGCAGAGGGTCTGACCTTGGAACAAGCGACAACAGTTCTCAAAAGGCAGTTTCAACTGTCTAGCCTGGAAGCCTTCGGCTGCGCCCACTGGCCGGCGGCCATTGTTGCCGCCGCCATCAATCTCCGTTACGTCCAGGAAACGCAGCGGGCCAATCTGCCCCACATCACGCGCTTGCGGAGTTACACGACAGAGCGTTTCATGCGCCTTGACCCAGCGACCCGCCGCAACCTGGAACTGACCCAGACGATGCGCGAGGGCAGCCGCAAAGGCGCACTGTTGGGCGTCATCGACAAGACTATCACCGCCATGGGCGGCCGGTTGATCAAGCGCTGGCTCGAACAGCCGCTGACAGACGCAGAGGCCATCTGCCAGCGCCAGGCTGTCGTTTCGGCGTTGGTGGATGACGGCCTGATGCGCCAGGACATCCGCGCCGGATTGCGAACCGTCTACGATCTGGAGCGGCTCGCCGGCAAGGTGGCCTACGGTTCAGCCAACGGCCGGGACCTGATCGCCCTGGCCTCATCGCTGGAGGCGCTGCCTCCGCTTCTGGACAAGCTTCGCCAGGGACCGCCGGTGCTCGATAGGCTTGCCCGCCAGATTGACCCGCTCACACCGGTGGCCCAATGCATTGTTGAAACGCTCGTCGACGAGCCTCCCGTCTCTGTTCGCGACGGAGGTCTGATCCGCAGCGGCTTTCACCCGGAAGTGGACGAACTGCGGGATAGCGCCGGTTCCGGCAAGGAGTGGCTGGCCCGCATTGAGCAACGAGAGCGGGAGCGGACAGGGATCCGGTCGCTAAAGGTCGGTTTCAACAAAGTCTTCGGCTATTATATCGAGGTGTCCAAAGCCAACATGGCCAGCGTTCCTGCCGACTATATCCGCAAGCAAACCTTGACCAACGGCGAACGCTATATCACACCGGAACTGAAAACCTACGAGGAGAAAATCCTTGGCGCCGAAGAGAAGCTGACCCAGTTGGAATACGGCCTTTTTACGGAACTGCGCGACGCCGTCGAGGCTGTTCTGCCGCAGTTGCAGAAGACAGCTGAGCAGGTGGCCCATCTCGATGTGTTTGCCTCCCTGGCCCAGGTGGCCGTCGAGCAGGGCTATGTCTGTCCTGCTATCCACGATGGGATGGAGATTCAGATTCAGGGCGGACGCCATCCTGTCGTGGAGGCCCACCTGGGACCGGGCGTCTTTGTTCCCAACGACACGCGCTTTGACGACGGCGAGGCGCTGCTCTTGATCACCGGTCCCAATATGGCTGGCAAGAGCACCTACATGCGCCAGGTTGCCTTGATCGTGCTCCTGGCCCAGGTGGGTTCTTTTGTGCCGGCCACGTCGGCTTCTGTCGGGGTGGTGGACCGCATCTTTACCCGCGTCGGCGCCTCAGACGACCTCGCGACAGGCCAGAGCACCTTCATGGTCGAGATGACAGAAGTGGCCCATATCCTCCACCATGCCACACCACGCAGCCTCGTCATTCTCGATGAGGTGGGGCGCGGGACCAGCACCTTTGACGGCATGGCCATCGCCTGGGCCGTGGCAGAGGCCATCCAGCGTCTCGGGGCCAAATCGCTCTTTGCCACCCACTATCACGAACTGGTTCGCCTGGAAGAAAGGCTGCCCAGCGTGCGCTGTTACACCATCGCTGTCCGCGAATCTGGCGACGATATCGTCTTTTTGCACCAGATCCGCCCTGGCGGTGTCAATAAAAGCTACGGCATCCAGGTGGCTCGCTTGGCTGGACTGCCCTCATCGGTCATCCTGCGGGCCCGGGAGATCCTGGCCGGCTTGGAAAGCAACCAGGATAAAAGGCCGGCTCCCGGCGTCAATCCTTCGACGGCCTGGATGCCGCTGGAGTGTACCGTCCACACCCATATTGAAGGCGGAGAAGCAACGTTTTGTCATCCTTCAACGGAAAAAGATATAACAGACGCTTCCGACGTTCTTGTCGCCGATGGCGGTGATGCAGGTCAATTGATGCTCTTCGGCGAAAAAGACTCGTCTGCAGTGCAACGCAAAGACAGCGAGACGGCCTCCCGCCTGGTCGACGAATTGGGCCGCCTGGACATCAACCGCATGACCCCCCTGGACGCCCTCAACTGGTTGGCCAAACAGCAGAAAAAGCTGAAACGGGGGAGGTAGTCATGGGAGTCATCCAACGCCTTGACGCGCATACCGTCAACCAGATCGCGGCCGGCGAGGTGGTCGAGCGGCCGGCGTCCATCGTCAAAGAACTGCTCGAAAACGCCCTCGACGCCGGTGCGAATCGCATCGACGTGACCCTCGCCGAGGGTGGGAAAAAACTGATCCGTATCGTCGATAACGGTTGCGGAATGGCTGTCGATGACGCCGAACTATGTGTTGAGCGACACGCCACCAGCAAGATTCGCCGGGCCGAGGATCTGCAGGCCATACAGACCCTCGGTTTTCGAGGCGAAGCGTTGCCCTCGATCGCCGCCGTAGCCCGCCTGACCATCACCACCCGCCGCAGCATCGACAGTCAGGCTGCGCGGGTGCGCATCGACGGGGGGGAACGCCACCCCACTGAGGCGGTGGGCGCTCCGCCAGGCACAACGGTCCAGGTGGAGGATCTCTTTTTCAATACGCCGGCCCGGCGCAAGTTTCTCCGTTCGTCCACGGCAGAAGGCTCTGCCTGCGCCGAGGTGATCTGGCGGTTGGCGGCTGCCCATCCCCATGTCGCCTTTTCCCTGACCCAGGGGAAACAGATTAGCTTCCGTTCGCCTGGAAATAATAAAACCTTAGAGACCTTGTCCGCTGTCTTTGGCCGGGAGATCCTTCCGTTCCTGCTTCCACTCACATCCGCATCGCCAGAAGGCTGGACCTTGAAGGGGTTTGTGGGAAACCCGTCGCTGCACCGGAGCAATCGCAATCACCAGAATTGGTTTGTCAACCAGCGCTGGATCCGTTGCCGCAGTCTGAGCCAGGCCGTGGAAGAAGCCTATCAGGGCATGCTGCCGGGTGGTCGGTTTCCTTTTTTTGTGCTCCATCTTGAACTGCCGCCGGAGACGGTCGACGTGAACAGTCACCCGACCAAGCAGGAGATCAAGATTGACCGGGAGCGAGATGTGGCTGATTTTACGCGCCAAGCAGTGGCGCAGACGTTGCGCGCCCGTTCCCTGTCGCGCTCCCTTTGGTCTGGTGCGCCTGAAAGGGAACAGGGAAACACTGGGACGACTGTTTCTCTCCCGGAAAAAAAGGAAGATGGGGAACGATGGAATCAGGACCGGCTTCTTCTTGTGCGAGAAAGGGCTGCTTCGCCATCTTCCCTGCCCGAGCAACCCGAGCAACCGCTGGAGTATGGCGCGCGCCTGGATAGCGGGAACATGGAATCCACCGGTTCTCTGCACCAGTCGCCTCCGAAATGGCCGAAAGAACCTCCAAAAGGCTACGTAACAGGAGATCATGCCGGCTCGCTGGCGGATTCTCCTATCGTTACACCTGACGAATGCAGGGGTTATGAGATGCCGGAAGCCGCGCCAGAAGCTGTGCCGCTGTTGTTGGCGCGAGATGTAGCCGATTGGATCCCCATCGGACAGTTTCGACGATCTTATATATTGGCTGAAGGCGACGAGACCCTCTTCCTGATCGATCAGCACGCCGCCCATGAGCGGGTGTTGTATCATGAGTTAAAAGAGCGTTACCTGAGTGAATCCGGTGAATGCGCCAGCCAGCAATTGTTGCTGCCGGTCACGGTGACTCTGCCGCCCGCTGAGTTTCAGGGCGCCATTGAGTCCATCGCCGAACTCCGCGACGCCGGGTTGATCCTGGAGCATTTCGGCGGCAATACGCTGCTGATCCGGGCGGTTCCGGTTGGACTGCCGCCGGGTGAGGAAGAGGGACTCTTTCGGGATATCTTGAACAGCCTGATGAAGGGTGTTCGTGATCGGGAGGTCGTCCGGGGGGCCGCCTTGAGCAGTTTGGCTTGTCGCGGCGCCGTCAAGGCGGGCAAAGCGATGAGCCACGCAGAGATGAGCGCCCTGCTGCAACAGTTGGCACGGCTCGAAGGGGTCGACACCTGCCCCCATGGACGCCCCTACCTGCTGCGCATCGACCGCGCTGAACTTGAACGCCGTTTTCTTAGGAGTTGATCATGGCGCTACCGGAACATAGACAGGATGTGTTTCTCGAACATCCCGGAACAGAACTTCGGATCACAACCGTCCATAAAAGCACCCCGAGCGTCGAAGCAAGAGCCAGGGCGCTGGCGGCGGAACTGGGCGCCCTTTTTGTCCCGCGAGAGGGGAAATCAGCTGAGCGCCTGGCCCAGGAGGCTGGCGAAAAGGCGATCTTGATTGTTGAGAAGAATCGATTGACTCTGCGCCAGGGGGAGGACGCCTTCTTTTTTCACCCGAATATGGCCACCTTGCGCATTCGCGCCGTAAAAGAAGGAAAGTGGGATCCCCTCGTCCATGCCCTCGACATCCGACCGGGCGACCGGATCCTTGACTGCACCCTCGGTCTGGGCGCCGACGCCCTTGTGGCCGCTTCCGTTGTCGGTGACAGAGGAGAAGTGATCGGGATCGAACACAGTCCCTTGATCGCGCTGATTGTCCGCGAGGGTCTGCAACAGCCGCTACAGGGGCGTGTCGCCGCTCTGCAACAGGCGATGGGGCGCATCCGTGTCGTCCAGGGGGACCACCGCGCCCTGCTCAGTGGCTTTTCAGACGGCAGCTTTGACAGCGTCTACTTTGACCCGATGTTTCGAAGGCCCCAGCGCGCCTCCAACGGAATCGGCGGTCTTCGTCAATTGGCCGATCCCCGTCCCCTCGAAGCGGCGGTGATCGCCGAGGCGCGCCGCGTCGCTCGCCGTCGAGTGGTGCTGAAGGAACGGCGTGATAGTCTCGAATGGGAGCGCTTAGCGCCCGAACGGATCGAATGCGGAAGATACGCCCCTGTGGCTTACGGCATCTGGAGCGGAGGAGGTGGAAACCCTTGGGAATGATCCCCCAGTTCGGTGGCGATGTCCTCACTGCGCCAGACATCAACGGCGACGGTCATCTGCTCCCGCTCGTGCTTATTGTGGGACCCACGGCGGTGGGCAAGTCTGATGCCGGCATCGCCCTGGCCCAGCGTTTCAACGGTGAGATCATCTCCGGTGACTCGATGCAGGTCTACCGGGGAATGGATATCGGAACAGCCAAGCTGAAACCGGAGGAGCGGGGCGGCATCATCCATCACATGATCGATATTCTCGATCCCGATCAGCCCTTCAGTGTGGCCGACTTTCAACGACGTGTCACGGCGCTCATCGCCGACATCGTCGGACGGGGCCGGTTGCCGATCCTGGTGGGCGGCACGGGGCTCTATGTCCGGTCGATCATCGATCACTATGCCTTCACCGACGAAGCGACGGATCTGGAACTGCGCCAGCGATTGGAGGAGGAAGCCGCGTCTTTCGGGCTGGAAGTCCTGCACAACCGGCTGACCGAGGTGGACCCCGCTGCGGCCCGGCGGATCCATGTGAATGACCGCAAGCGCATCATCCGCGCCCTGGAGGTCTATCATCTGACAGGACGCCGCCAGAGCGATTTTCACTACGCCGACGCCATTCAACAGCCGAAATACCGTCTTGCCCCCATTGCCCTAACGATGGAACGGCAAGAGTTGTACCGTCGCATTGACCTGCGTGCCCAGATCATGATAGAATCGGGTTTAGTGGAAGAAGTAAAAGGGCTCCTAAAACGGGGATTCCCGCCAACGCTTCCATCGATGCAGGCCATCGGTTACAAGGAAATCGTCGGGTATCTTCAGGGCGAATACGACCTGACACAGGCACTCTACTTACTGCAGCGGAATACGCGGCATTTTGCCAAGCGTCAGTATACATGGTTTCGCCGGGACTCCCGGCTGATCTGGTTTGCCGCCGACGCCATTGAGCGAGAGAAACTGCTGGAGGGCATGTGCAACGCCGTTCGGAACGCTCTTGGAGGGCATGTAGAGAGAAATATAAATGATGGAGGGGCACTCAGATGACCAAGCAACTTAATCTTCAGGATGCATTCCTGAATCAAGTGCGCAAAGAAAACCTCCCTGTCACCATTTTTTTGGTGAACGGCTTCCAAATCAAGGGGATGGTCAAAGGCTTTGACAGCTTTACCGTCTTTCTTGACGTAGAAGGCAAACAACAGATGGTCTACAAGCACGCCATCTCGACGATTATGCCGCTGCGACCGGTCTCGCTTTCCATGGATGCCAATAAAGCCTAACGGAGACAACCCAAAAAACGCCTCGTCTTGAGGCGTTTTTTTACGCCCATAAACTTGATTATATTAGAATAGTTGGCAGGATTATGAAATATTTTGGGAGAATATTTGGTGAGACTCGGTATGATCTACCAACGTCTCAGGATGATTGAAAACGTGGGGAAGACGAACAGAATCGAGGTGGCTGGAATGGAGGAACTGTCAGAACGGACGGAACAAAGGGACATGGACGACAAGGCCCAGCCGAAGCGAAGGGGCCGAATCGCTGCTGCCGGTTTTACGGGTGAAACGGTTGCAGGACCCCTCTCACCATCACTGCCCCCCTATAAGCACAAAAAAAAAGCCGCCCGTTCACGAAGGCCCTACCTTCTCCTGACTGCGGTGGCGCTCCTGCTGATCCTTGGGGGAGGAGCGGTCGCGTGGTGGAGCGGTTGGAGCCCCCTTGTCGCAACGGTCTCTACGCTTTCCGGTGGGAGAATCACCGGGCCCGGCATAAACCTGGCGACTCGTGAGCGGGATCTGTCAGCGCCGAAGGAGGCTTCAGATGCTCTTGCCGGTGGGTCGGAGAGAAAATCCGCGCCCGGAGAACCCAGTTGGGGAGATGGGTGGGTGACGGAGATGACCTCCGATAGTCTCCCCTTTATCCCGGTCGCCCTGGTTCCGCTTACAGGCGGTCGCGCCGTTGCCGCCGATCCGCAAGGCATGCTGTATATTCTGGACCCTGAAGGCAAGGTGGAACGGCAGTTCGGCCGCAGCGCCGGCAGCGAAGTGACCAAGCTCACCGGTCTTGCCGTCGATCCCAGGGGGTATATTTTTGTGGGGACCGACGAACGCATTGAGGTTTGGCATGGAACGGGCGAGTTTGCTTCCTATTTTTCCGTTGGCGGCGGTGTGACATCGCTTGCGGTAAATGAGGAGGGAAAATTGCTTGTTAGCGATCGAAATGGCAAGATCAAAATATTTTCGGCGGCCAGACCAGGGAATTCGCTATTGATGTCGAAATATCCAGAATAAAGGGTCATCTCTTTTGAACGGAGATGGTGAACATGAGCATCTTCCCCTGGGAGAGCCAATGGGAAATGGTCGCCTGGTTCGCGCTCTTTGGAGGGTTCGCCCACTACAGCGACCAACTGTCAGCCGCTATGCTCCAGCGTGGTTTTTTACGACAAAAGACGTGGTGGCTGCGGTGCGGGGCCGCCTGCCTGGCGGCGGGAATCTATCCGCTTTTTTATCTGGGAGCCGATGTAATCGTCGGTGAAGCGACACGCATGGCCGAGACGCCGCTGTCGGTTATGGGGCGCTCGATGGCTGCCGGCGTGCTGGCGATGGGGGCGACGATGCTCGTATCGACTGGCAGGTACCTATCCTTGCAGCGGGAGGTATTGATCGAACAGGTCCTGGCAGGTTGGGATTTTGAATTTGATGACTTGGTGGAGGATCAGGTTTGGACAGCTCACTCCATTCCGGATCTGAATGATCTGAACAGCCGCTTCGGCAGAGGTCGTCTGTCCGTTGCCGTTTTGAACAGGGAGGGAGAGGTGCTCACCATCGGAGTGCGTCGCTCCAGTCACCTCCGATTTGGGCCCCAGGAGCCTTACCAATTGACGGCCTGGATCGGTTTGGAGGGAGGCCAAGCGGCGGCGATCTGGTTTCGGACAGAAGAGGACCGGCGTTCTCCTTCCGATGAGGAGCTGGATGAGGTGAGGCGAGTGTTCCAAAGCCTGCAAAAACGACAGATCGATCTGCGGTTCGTCCTCTTCTACAATGGCGCTCAGGTCCAATGTCTCTATGCCGGTCCGCCGTCTCCGTCGGGTCACCAGGGGATGATGCCGGTCAACCGCGAATCGACACACACCCTGTGAAGCCCATTTAGCTGCGCAAAGCCTGGCGTTTATGCCGGGCTTTGTTTTTTTCTGGACAGCGCGATCATAGGATTTATGGATCAGGCAAACGGGAGGTGACCGACTTGAAAATCCGGGTGAATATTAACGCCGACTCACAACCGTCCTTGCTGAGCAAGACATCCTGGCTTCCCGTGCCGAACCCTTTGATACGCGGCGGATTGGCTGAGGGCAGTGAGGAGCGAGGCAAGGAAGATAGGGAGCCCGACAAGATTGGGATTACCGGAAAGCTTGGAGAAAAGGTCAAGGCCTCAGGCAAGATTCAGGAGATCCTTGATGAGATCACGGGGCTCGTAGGGCTCCAGGAAATCAAAGCGCTCATCCATGAATTGCGTTCTTTCGTGGAAATCCGTCAGCTCCGGGGCAAAGAGGGGCTGCTCAATGAACCGATGTCCTTGCACATGATTTTCAAGGGCAATCCAGGCTCAGGAAAAACGACAGTAGCTCGCCTGATCGGGCGGCTTTTTAAGGAACTGGGCGTGTTGCCCAAAGGTCATATTGTCGAGGTGGAGCGAGCTGATCTCGTCGGGGAATACATTGGGCACACGGCCGTGAAGGCGCGGGAACAGGTAAAAAAAGCGCTCGGCGGGGTGCTCTTCATTGATGAGGCCTACTCCTTGGCCCGAGGAGGCGAAAAGGATTTCGGCAAGGAGTGCATCGATTGCCTCGTTCGGGCCATGGAGGATCACCGGGACAGCCTGATCCTGATCCTAGCCGGCTATAAGGATGAGATGGAGTATTTCCTGCACTGCAATCCAGGGATCCGCTCCCGCTTTCCCATTCAGTTGGAATTTCCCGATTACACGACGACGGAACTGTTGGCCATCGCTGACGCCATGGTGGCGCAGCGGCAATACCGCATGTCTGGTGAAGCCCGGTTAACGCTGCGCAACTTTTTGCTCCACCAGGAAAAGTTCGGCCACCAACACCGGGGAAATGCCCGCCTTGTCCGCAATATCGCCGAAAAAGCGATTCGCCGCCAAGCTGTCCGCTTGCTCCATGCCTACGACTATCAGAAGATCTCCCGAGAGGCCTTGATGACGCTGGAAGCTCAAGATATGCTTGAAGGCTGCAATCTGGCCGGCTTGGAAACGTCATCATAGGTGAATGCCTTGGTCATGTCGATGACCCTGCCGCTAGTAAAAAGGTCATGGTTATGGTAAAATGTTGCTATGAGTGATCAACGCATAAAAGGCAACCTGGATGGTGTCGCGCGCAGCCGCCTGGACCGGTTGAGCGGGCTGCTGGAACTGCAGATGGACGCTGATTTGCTCCTTGACCCGGAAGTGGGTAAGGAGCTTGTTTTGTTTACCTCCCTCACGGGACGGGAGGTGGCCCTTTTCGTGGACCGGCGCGGACGAGTGGTCGATCTTGCGGTCGGTGATGCCCACACGGTGGCCATGAGCGACCATGATGGCCGCCGAGGGACGCAGCGCCTGGCCGGTGTGCGCTGTGTCCACACCCACCCTGGGGACAGTCCTCACTTGAGCGATGTCGATCTGTCGGCCTTGCGTCAACTTCGCCTTGACTGCATGGCTGTAATTGCCGCCGCCGAGCCTCACCGCGGTTCAGTGGCCTGCCTGTCGCCTGGCGGTGAAGTCGCCATTGAGATGACTGGGCCGCTGAAATACGAGAAGCTGTGCGCCTTTCCCTGGCGGGAAGCGGTGCGCCTCTATGAAAAGAGCGCCTCCACGGTGGAGACGGTGGTGACAGGAGCGGAAAAAGAACGGGCCTTTCTCATCGGCCTGGAAGGGAACGCTTTTGATGAGGAACCACCGCTGGAGGAACTGGCTCAACTGGCTGAGACGGCGGGCGCCGTCGTCGTCGGTCGAATGACCCAACGCCTAGAACGGCCCGATCGGTCCACTTATCTCGGTTCGGGAAAAATCCGCGAACTTTCATTAGCTGTGCAGGTGACACGGGCCGACCTGCTGATCGCTGACGAGGAGTTATCGCCAGCCCAGCAACGACGGTTGGAAAGCCTCACAGGGGCCCGGGTCGTCGACCGGACGGCTCTGATCCTGGACATCTTCGCCAGCCGCGCTCGAACCCGGGAAGGCAAATTACAGGTGGAATTGGCCCAATTGCAGTACCTGTTGCCGCGATTGACCGGCCAGGGCCAGGCATTATCCCGCCTCGGCGGCGGCATCGGCACCCGCGGCCCCGGCGAGACGAAGCTTGAGACAGACCGTCGCCACCTGCGGCGGCGAATGACTGAACTGGAAGGCGAACTCAACCATGTTCGTCATCACCGGGAACGGTTGCGCCATTCGCGGCAGCGCTCAGACCTGCCGTTGATCTCCATGGTCGGTTATACAAATGCCGGCAAGTCGACCCTGAGCAGCTTGCTCGTGTCGAGGCTCGCCCCGCTGGGAGGCCCGAGTCCCGGCGGGGAAGACAAACTCTTCGCGACCCTCGATCCGACGACGCGGCGAATCCGGCTGCCCGGAGAGCGGGATGTGCTGATCTCCGATACGGTCGGCTTTATCCGCAAACTGCCCCACTCATTGGTGCGCGCCTTCCGGGCCACTTTGGAGGAGATCGTCGCCGCTGACCTGTTGCTGCATGTCGTCGACGCCTCCCACCCGGCAGCGGTTGAACAGTTGAAGACGGTGGAAGCGGTGCTGACAGAGATCGGCGCCGGTGAGAAGCCGGTGCTGACAGTGCTGAACAAGATCGACAGGGTGACGGCGAACGACATGGATGGCTCCCTGCTGCCAATAGGACCGTGGGTCGCCCTTTCAGCGCATACGGGAGAAGGCGTCGATACTCTTTTGGCGACCATCGCCCAGATGTTGCCGAGTGATCGCGTTACCATTGACGCGCTGATTCCTTATAACCAAGGGAATCAGATCGATTCCTTTTACCGGAGCGGGGTGGTTCGCCAAGTGACTTATGAGGCAGAAGGCGTCCGTATCCGCGCCGATGTGCCGAAAGCCTTTGCCCGATTGTTTCGTGGCGGCAATGCCATAAAAGGGGATAACGGCAACGGCGAGACGCCGTAAACCAAAGGCGAGCGAGAGCGCTAGGAATCACGAAGATGTAACAGAAAACAAAGAACCAATGAAACAGGGAGAAGCTATGCTATGAAACAGATAGGCACGGAACATCTTGGTCTCATCGCAAGTCTTTGCCAGGCAGGCAGGCTTGCGCCTGAGATGGCCCGCCTCGCCGAATCAGCCGCCACTGACGCGGCCCCGATCATCGACCGGCTCGCCGCCCAACGGGAGCGCCATCAACTCCGGCTGTTGTCGGCTTTTCACGACTGCCGCGTTTCTGATTACCACTTGGGTGTTACGACTGGCTACGGCTATGGCGACAGCGCCCGCGACACCCTTGACCAACTGTTTGCCGCCGCGCTGTCAGCGCAAAGCGCCCTGGTGCGCGAGCAATTCGTCTCCGGCACCCATGCCATCGCCACAGCCCTCTTTGGTGTCCTCCGGCCGGGGGACGAACTCCTCGCGGCGACGGGGAGGCCCTACGACACCCTTTGGGAGGTCATCGGTCTCGGTGATGAACCGGCCGAAGGGAGTTTGCGCGAGTTTGGCGTTGGCTATGATCAGGTGGAACTGACCACCGATGGCGTCATCGATCTGCCGGCGCTTCTTGATCGTTTGCGCCCGGCCACGCGACTGGTGCTCTTCCAACGATCGCGCGGCTACAGCCTGCGTCCGTCGCTGTCATCGCAGGCGATCGGCGAGGCATGCGAAGCCATCCACAGCCTGCGGCCTGACGTGGTCTGTTTTGTCGACAACTGTTACGGCGAACTGGTCGAAGCGGAGGAACCGACCACATTCGGCGCCGATCTGATGGCCGGCTCGTTGATCAAAAACCTCGGCGGCGGTCTGGCGCCTACAGGCGGATACATCGCCGGTCGGGAGGAATGGGTTCGCCGGGCGGCGACGCGGCTGACCGCCCCGGGCATCGGCGCTCACGTCGGCAGCAGCCCCGGTGGACGGAGACTCTACTTCCAAGGGTTGTTCCTGGCGCCTCAGGTAGTTTTCGAAGCGCTGGCAGGCGCCGTTTTCGCCGCCCGTCTCTTCGAACGCCTTGGCTTTGCTGTAACTCCCAGTTACGACGCCGCTCGCAGCGACATCATCCAGGCCATCACCCTTGGCAGCGCCGAGCGGGTCGTCGCCTTCTGCCAAGGACTCCAAAAGGCCTGCCCCGTTGACGGTCATGTGATCCCGCAACCGGCGCCGATGCCCGGTTACGCCGATCCGGTGATCATGGCTGGAGGAACCTTTATCCAAGGAGCCACGAGCGAATTGAGCGTCGACGCTCCGATGCGCGAGCCCTATGCCGTCTATTTTCAAGGCGGTCTCTCGCAGACCTTCGTCCGCATCGGCGCACTTTCGGCCGCTCAGACCTTGCTGGAACGAGGGCTATTACCTGGCGACCTCTCATCATCATAAACAGCCGGAGGCGTGAAGGACTCATCAAAGCGAGTCAACATATATGCCGATCCATGCAGGAGCTTGTCACACAATGTGGAAATACTAGTCCTATTGACATTGCAATGACACAGGGGAGAGTCGGACTTTGTACGATTATTGGTTGATCGGCGCCATCGTCGTCATGTTTATCGGCGTCCTCGGCACCTTTTTGCCGGTGATTCCAGGGGTTTCGCTGATCTTTTTAGCCATGGTCGGCTATGGCTTTTCAGAAGGTTTTCAGAAGATGACGCCGCTGTTTCTGGGGTTGAACCTGGTTGTCGTGCTGCTGTCTGGCGGATTGGATTACATCGGAACGGCCTGGGGCGCCCGGCGGTTCGGCGCCTCCTCCTCGGGGACCTGGGGCGCTGTGGCGGGCGGGCTGTTGGGTCTTGTCACATTTGGACCGATCGGTCTCGTAGCCGGTCCCTTCATCGGGGCTGTTGCCGGTGAGATCTGGCATGGCCGTTCCATTGACAGCGCGCTGGAAGCAGGGGTTGGCACCGTGCTCGGGTTGGCCGGCGCTTCGGCATTGCGTTTTCTGCTGGCCATTGGGATGCTGGTCGCCTTCATCTGGCGGATCTGGTAGCGCCGGCGACCCTGTCGCATAAGATATTTCATTGAATGGCACGCAGAAGGGTGGGTCAAACCATCCTTTTTGCTTGGAAAGGGGGACCTGGCGATGAAACAAACCGTCGCCGTGATCTGTGGCGGCCGCTCGGGGGAACACGAGGTTTCCCTGGCATCGGCCCAATCCATCGTCAACGCTTTGGACCGTTCCCGCTTCAACGTGTTGCCCATCGGCATTGACCGTGAAGGCGCCTGGTGGATGGGGCCGGCGGTGATCGACAACCTGCGAAAAGGACAAAAGCCCTACGGACAACGGGTCTACTTCCTGCCCGATCCGACCTGCCCCGGCCTGGTTGAGGAAAGCACGAGCGGCCGGCAGTTGGTTTCTGTCGATATCTTTTTCCCCGTCTTGCATGGTCCCAATGGGGAGGACGGGACCATACAAGGGCTTTTTGAAACAGCAAATGTTCCTTATGTGGGTTGTGGTGTCCTGGCCTCAGCTTGCGGGATGGATAAGGCGATCATGAAGGCGCTTTTCGCCCAGAGCGACCTGCCCCAGCTGCCCTATTTGGTCGTGCTGCGCGGCCGTTGGGAAACAGCGCCCGAACAGGTGCTCGACGATGTGGAAAACCGCCTTGGCTATCCCTGCTTCGTCAAACCGGCCAATATGGGATCCAGCGTAGGCATCACCAAGGCGAACAACCGGGCGGAACTGGTCGGCGCCTTCGATGACGCCGTCCGTTACGACCGCAAACTGGTCGTCGAAAAGGGGATCAATGTCCGCGAGATCGAAGTCAGCGTGCTCGGGAACGACGAGGTGGCGGCATCGCTGCCAGGCGAGATCGTACCGGCTCACGAGTTTTACGACTATGACGCCAAATACGCCAACGCCGCTTCACGGTTGCTCATCCCGGCGCCCTTAGAAGCGACGGTCACGTCGTGCTTTCAAGAGATGGCCATCCGCGCTTTCCGGGCCGTTGACGGCTCAGGCCTTTCCCGCGTTGATTTTCTTGTCGACAAGGACAACGGCGAGATTTACATCAACGAAATCAACACCCTGCCCGGTTTTACATCGATCAGCATGTACCCCAAACTGTGGGCAGCCACCGGCATCGCCTATGAACAACTGCTCACCCGGCTTGTCGACCTGGCCTTGGCGCGGCACCGGGAAAAACAGCGCAACGCCACAGAACGGCTCCCACGCGAATAAGGTACAGACAAAAAAAGACGCCCTCCCTTTTCGTGGAGCGGCGCCTTTGCTTTTTAAACGCAAATAAAGCTAGAATTTTCGCAACAGGGCGATGACCTTGCCAAGGATGTGAACCTCTTTGATCAGGATAGGCTCCATATAATCGTTTTCCGGCTGGAGTCGATAGTAATCCTTTTCCTTAAAAAACCGTTTGACTGTCGCCTCATCGCCAAGCAAGGCGACGACAATATCACCGTTGTCGGCCGTCTGCTGGATGCGGACGATGACAAGGTCGCCGTCATGGATGCCGGCATTGATCATGCTCTCGCCGCGGACAGTCAGGATAAAGACCTGATCAGAACGGATAAAGTCGAGGGGAAGGGGGAAGGTATTTTCGATATTCTCGGTGGCGAGGATGGGGCGACCGGCGCTAATCCGCCCGAGAATCGGGATATCGATGAGCGGTCGTTTCGCCCCGTCTTCTTCATCGGGCGCCAGCACTTCGAGAGCCCGTGGCTTGGCAGGATCGCGGCGGATAAAGCCCGCTTTTTCCAAGCGGTTGAGGTGACCATGAACAGTGGAACTGGAGGTCAGGCCGACGGCGTCGCCAATCTCCCGGACAGAGGGCGGGTAGCCACGGCGGCGGATCTCCGTGCGGATATAATTCAGAATCAGTTTTTGCCGTTCGCTCAACTCGAACATCAAGGGCCCTCCCGGATATGTCCGTTTTCCGCCAATCATTATAACATAATTTGCACTTTCATTCATCAATTCGCGACAAATGGGGTATGAATTCATCGGAGTTGCGCATGATAGCAAAAGACACCCTATTCTCTGCAGTGGGAGGTGAATTCCGGCGGAACGTACCCTTTTCCGCTGGAAAATACGATTTGAGGCTTGACGATGAAGCGGCGAAAAAACCTCGAGTAGCATACTTTTGCATGGAATATGGTCTAGATCCCCAGTTACCCATCTACGCCGGCGGACTCGGCGTGTTGGCTGGCGATTATTTGAAAGCAGCCTATGATCTCAGCCTACCCATGGTGGGCATCGGCATCCTCTGGAATCAAGATTATACGCAGCAGTACATCGGAGAAGACGGACGCCCCTATGATAAGTATCCCAATTTCACCTTCGATTCTGTTAAAGATACGGGCGTAACGGTCAAGGTGCGGGTGCGGGGCGCCGATGTGGTCTGCAAAGTCCATAAGGTCGAGCAATACGGTAATGTGCCCCTCTACCTGCTGGATACCAATTTCCCTGGCAGCGAACATGGATGGATGACAAACCGTCTTTACGGCGGAGGCGCCCAGGATCGGATCGCCGCCGAGATCATCCTCGGGATCGGCGGCATCCGGGCCTTGCGCGCCCTGGATATTGATGTCGATATCTATCACATGAACGAGGGGCACGCCGTGTTTTGCGGCCTTGAACTGATTCGGGAAAAGATGAGGCAGGGGATGTCCTATAAGGACGCCCGGAGCGAGACACGCAAGCAGATCGTTTTTACCACCCATACGCCCGTCGAAGCGGGAAACGAAGTCCATGGCCATGATCTGCTCCAGCACATGGAGGTTTACAACGGCTTGACCTATGAGCAAGCCCGCGAGATCGGCGGCGATCCCTTCAACATGACAGCGGCCTCGCTGCGATTGTCCCATATCGCCAACGGGGTGTCCAAGCTGCACGGGCAGACGGCCTGCCGCATGTGGAAAGAAATCCGTGAATCTGCCTGCATCATCTCCATCACCAACGGGGTGCACCTGCAGACCTGGCAGGATGAGGGAATCCGGGACGCCTTCGAGCGTAAAGGCGATCTCTGGGCGGCCCACCAGGCGAACAAGGGCAGGTTGGTCGACTACATCGAAAAACACTGCCACACCCGGTTGAATCCGGACGCGCTGATTGTCGGCTTTGCCCGTCGCGCCGCGCCGTATAAACGGAGCGATCTGATCTTCCGATCTTCCGAAGTAATTGAACCGCTGTTGCGTGAGGGCAAGATCCAGCTTGTCTTTTCCGGCAAGGCCCATCCGCAGGATGGGATCGGCAAGGACATCATCCAGCAGTTGGTGCGCATGTCCAAGAAATACGGCAAAAGTGTCGTGTTTATCGAGAACTACAACATGGAGGTCGCTCGCCACATGGTGCGCGGCTGCGATGTCTGGCTGAACAACCCGCGCCGTCCCCTGGAAGCGAGTGGGACCTCGGGGATGAAGGCCGCCATGAATGGGGTCCTCAACCTCAGCGTCGTCGACGGATGGGTCGGCGAAGGGCTGCAGCACCGGGTGAGCGGATGGCTGCTAAATCCCATCCTGGAAGCCAACCTGAACGAATGGGAGCAAGACGAAAAAGACCTGCGGGAACTGTACCGTGTGCTTCTTCAAGAAGTCATCCCGACCTACTACCAGGATCGAGAACGGTGGGTGCAGATGATGCGCGCCAGCATTGACATGTCTCGTTGGCAGTTCTCGTCACACCGGATGATCCGCGAATACTACGATGTGATGTATGAGGTCACCCGTTCCGCCCAGGAGCTCGATATCCCCTCCATGCCGCTCGGTGTGTATCGTGAGCAGGAACATCGCGGGTATCCGTCGCCGTAGCAGCCAAAACCAAACCGTAATAGTGAAAAAAGCCAAAAGAGAAACGGCGACATCACCGTTTCTCTTTTGGCTTAGATGGCTTTATTCGCCCCACAGGGAAGGCTTGTATTCCCCTTATTTCACCTTAAGCGCGCGAACCAGGGCAGTCGCCGCTTCCAATCGTGTGACCGGTTGATCGATCGCGAGGGCGTTTTCTCCGCCAGGCAGCAACCCCAAGCCCCAGGCGAGCGCCACATAGCCCTTTGACTGGTCGGGAAGGGAGGCCGCGTCTTCTTGAGGAAGCTGGTAAATCGATTGCAACCGCGCCGCCGGTTCCAGCTTCAACATCCTCACCATCCACTTGGCCAACAATTCGCGATTTACCGTGTCGCCAGGTTGTATGGTTTCAGTCAACCAACCGAGAGAGCGAGCCCGATCGATGATCTCCCCATCGGTAGGCTTATCTTCACGATAGAAATCGGAACGGGTAAGGACCATCGAGCGCAGGAGCGAGACCGCCGATACGGGTTCACCGGGATGCAGGGCATCGCCGAACTCCCGAAAGGCTTTCAACTGGCCCAACTGATGAATCTCTTTGGCAAGGGGGTTGTCGTCGATATCGGTGAAATGGAAGCCCTTTTGGGGAAGTTCTGCGGGCTTGCCGTCAAATTGAAGCGGTTGACCTGAGCGGGCGTCGATCATTTCATAGAAGAAGCCGTTCTGTTCCTCTTTGGCGAGATAGACGAGCTTAATGGGCGTTTTTTTTCCAGTAACTGTATCGCCATATACATAGGTGAGTGTAAGGGGGCGGGATTTTAGGAAGGCATCGACGGCGGCGCTAGGACCAAGCGCGCCGTCCGGTGAAGCAAAGGAGGTCGAGTCGTTCCAACGAACTTGATAACTTGTGACTTTTTTGGTTTTTGAATCGACGGATACTTCGATAAAGTTTTCCGGGTAGGGAACATCGCCAACATACCGGCGATAGGTAAAGGAGTGCTGGGGAACATGCTTGCTACTGGCAACATCCGGAAGAATCTGCTCGCTGCTGTTGATGCGGATTTTGGAAAACCGGTCAGGCTGAATCTTTTGCAAAAAAGCCTCAGCGATTTTCTGAGCCTCTTCACGCGGTAAATCGCCAGCATCATTGCTTGTTTCGTTTGACTTATACGAATAGAATTCGATCAAATCTCCCGTTTGAGCATTCACCCGGGCAGTGGTAAAGGGGATGAGCCGTCTTTGTTTGTCGTCCTTATTTGCCGGTTGCCAGTCAAAGGACCAGGCAAACTCGTCGTCTTCAAATCTGCTCAGCCTGGCATTCAGCAACGTTGCGCCTTGGGGAATGTCAAACCACTTCGTTACGGCTTGGAGGGCCTTTTCTTTTGGGAGCAGTTTGCCCGTCAACTCGATCTCCTTGTTTTCTTGGGGGGTTAGGTTGGCGGCTTCTTTTTTGCTCATCACAAGATCGCCACCGCTGCCCATCCCGCCTCGAAAGCCAACCATCTCAGGTTTCACAGGTTGACCGGTAAAGGCATCGATCCGTCCGTTGGAGGGATGATTGAGCCGGTACACCAACTGGGGCTCTTTCGCTTTTTTTCCGTCAGGGGTGCGTGGTGTGAAGTATTGTAACTCCAGCATGCCCTCTTTTTCATAGATTTGTCGAGCCTGGTCAAGTGAGATGACACCCTGGGAACTTGGCACATCCCGATTGGCCCAATTGACGAAATAATTAAGTAGATCACCGGTATTGGCGTCCATTTCGACAGAGATCGTGTTGGCCGGGAAGGGGATCCCCTTCTGGGTTCGTTGCCAGACAAAATGATAGCGTTTTTCCATTTCGGTCCGCATCATCGAACCGCTTAAACCATCGATTTGCAGTTCCAGATCATCACATTTTGTTGGATTTAACTGCTTCACCAGTCGCCAGGCTTTATCGCGGGCATTGTCCAAAGAAAGGGAGGGGAAGGGGTTCGCCCGTTCCGGCTCGACCCGTTCCTGCCATATATTCATCGATAAAATCTCGCCCCTGTTGGCATCCACCGAAACCTCGAAATATCCCGATTTCTTTTCTGGTCTCCACGATAAGCTCCAAGCCGTTTGGTCGCCATCACCATTTAAACTGGATTGGAAATTCGTAAAGCCATCCGGCACAGGGAATGCTTCTTTTGCCTTGATCAATGCTTGTTCCAATGACACCTGTACGTTGTGGGGAGACGTGGAATCTCCCTGGGCGACAGGCGTCGCAACCACCTTGGCGGTTTCTGTCGCCGCTGCAGCACCGGCCGGTGTGACGGCGGTGGCGAGAAGGCAGACACTGAGGCAACTGGCCAGGCAATTGCGCATCCTTACTTTTTGATTCATCTCACACACTCCTTTAATCCAGTAACCGCTATCTTTGGTTATCTAGGATCATCTTCACCGATATGACGATGAATGAGACAGAAAGGTTTCACTTGTTTTAGAAGTTTTTCGTGAATGCCCGAATAGACAGATCGCGCCTAACTTGTCGAGATTGCTAGTTGACATAATGTTTAAGTGGTGTAGGGATCGCACTGGCAACGTTCACTGAGGCGAAATACCTGTCAAGCAAGGTATGTAGATCCAAAACAGGTCGAGTCAAGTTAGATTTTTGGCACACCGAACGGATCAAGGAATAGAGTTGGGGGGTTTTTGTTTTCAATCCCCAAAAAGCGAGCAACCAGCGGTTCTGCACATCCGTTGTAACAAAAGGAACATCGATCACGAAATTCTGTTTCGGCATGCGCCTCAAGAAGCCGCGCAACCGGACAACTTGCTTGAACGGGATAAATCAACCTCTTTCAAATCTCCGTTCGTTGTTTCGCATAATCGATATTATGTAAACTAATAAGATCAAAAGAAAAGGAGCGGTCTATCTTCCGCCCACAAATGTGTTGACTCCATTCTTCCATTGGGCGCCACAACATTTATCGTTCGCTTTCAAGTACAGGCTCGTTTCCCACAATTCGATAAACTTTCTCTTTTACGATGGTATGATCGGTTGTTTGCATTTTCCGAAACGCGATCTGATCATCACCGTCGGTTCGTTTGCTTTGAGATGTTTCATAGATGTATCGCGCACCGTCTTCCAACACCTCTCTTGTGCCGATCCAATAAGGACATTTATTCAAAAAGGTATCGTTCTTGCAATAGTCTGTAAAGAGCTTGTTTGAGGCGTTGACATTTATCGTGGGGAATTGTTTTTCCACATGACGGATTTGTACTGGATCCTTTCTACCGATCGTTTTCAGATAGGCCCCTGCCTGGTTCTCTTGCTGGCGGACCAGGTCGGAAGTATCTATTTTGCCAGCAAACAAATCTCGAGATAGGTTTTTTGGGAACATCTGATGAATGGAATCCCTATACCCCTCGCCATCCATCGGTTCCTTATATTGCAAAAGAGAATAGTTATCCTGACCATCTTTTACCAAGGTGATCACCGTTGGAATATTGCCTGAGCCGCTGATTTTCGTAAAAACCCCATTTTCAAAGCCAAAAAAACCGACACTGGCAACGCTATAGACAGTGATGGTTTGATTCTGTTCCGCCATGGCGAGGACAATATGGCCTTCTGCAAGGAATTCTCCAGGATAATAGCTTTTACCCTGCTCTTTGATGGCCTCATGAATCGCTTTATCCAGTTCGGCCTGACCCACGGCTTGCCGTTCATTTTGCTTCCCCATCGACAATTTAGGCACGGTTAACTCCGGAGAGCATCTGGAGAAATACACTCCGCTGGTGAAAAGGAAAAACAAGGCGACAAAGGTGAAGGCAAGCGCTCTCTTATCAAGGAGAACGTATCTTTCTTTCACAACGAGAACCCCCTTTAAGAGCTTCTGCCACTCACCTGACTATTTTTTTGCTTTCTCACACCATCGATTTTGATTTATCACTGTAATACTTTGCGCCAGTACAGATAAAATATCGGTCCGTATTTGGGGGTCCCGTAAATCTATCCTGGTCAAGGCTCTACCTTTTTCATGGACAACATATTTCGGCGGCAGTCGATTTAGCGCATGGGCTGTAATATCAATCCTACAACTGGGGCAATCTCTGCAAACATTGGGGTTTGTCTCAAATACTTCATTTAGTAATTCCTCGACAATTTCTTCCATTACATTGCGGTACATAACTCTTCACCCCAAAAAATTATAGCATGTGGGACATATAATGAAAGTAATTGCATTCATCAATTTTCGACAAAATGCGACGTAAGCCCTCCAATTTTAGCTGGACAAGAGTAAGCCACATTTTACGCCTCCATTAGGTGGCCGCACTTTTTCCGACTGGACAGCATGTAATGCACCTGCCACACCCCTCACACTTGCGCAAATCCACCTCGCCGCTTGCCTCCGGCGCTTGAGGGCAAAGGCGCAGGCAGAGCCCACAGTCGGTGCATCCAACCCCGTTATGCTCTGGTTGATGAATCGGCAAGCCTCCTTCCACCTCCACGCCAACGATCAGCATCCGCGGTCCAAACCTCCGATGGATGAGCAGGCCGAAGGGCGACAAGTCGCCCAAACCCGCTGCCGCAGCCAGTTCGGGCAGGTTTGTTTTCGGCGAAAGGGATGTGTACAAGCGGTAGCGCCGGCCTTGAGCGCGCAGCACTCTTTCCAAATCAAGCAAGAAGTCGTGGCTGTCGTGAAAAGCGTCCAGATCGAAGACGTCGCTCTGCCACTTGAATATGAAAATGTGCGTCTCCCCTACGCGCCCGGTGTCATCGGGACGATTTAACAATCTATCGAGCGAAGGCAACGGTTGGCGATTGCGGCCTTGTCTGGCTCGCCACCGTTTCCACCATGCGTGCGGATCGCGCTTGAACAGCAGCAGGCTCGGGATCATGGTCCCAAAGAATTCGATGGCGGCGCCATTTTTGATCACACCGCGAAAGCGGATGCTTCTGCGACTCAAACTCATATACCCCCTAGAGGTAATTTCGGTATTACCTCTATTCCACAAGCAGGAGGGTTTTCCTTCCTTCCGTAAGACCGGTGTAAATCAATTTCCAGTGAAAAAATATACCTCCATTAAAAGCTATGCCTAGGAATTGGGTAAAGAGTGTCGAAAAAAGTGACATGTCCGCACCTTTCGCACATCGAGGCAATCTTTTTTCAAGACATTAGGGCCAGAAATTACGCATTACGAGGAGGAAGGCACATGGCTAACGGCAACACCAAAGATCCCAATATCACAGAAGCCGATCCCGTCATTGGAACACCAGTGGAAGACAGCGAGGTTTTCCCGGGCCAGCAAAACTATGAAGACACCTGCGCCATCCGCTCCCAGCAGTTTATCATCGAACAGTTCACAGGAACGCCCCTGACAGAAGAGCAACTGATGTCCGAAGCCAGCGCCCACGGCTGGTATACCCCCGGAGGTGGCACACCGATGGAGGACGTGGGCAATCTGCTCGAACTCCATGGAATCCCTGTCAACCGCATTGAAAACGCCAACATCTTCAATCTGGCCAACGAACTGGCTCAGGGACACAAGGTGATCATTGGTGTCGATTCAGGCGAACTTTGGCAGGAGCACCCGATTTTAAGCAGCATTGCTGATCATCTGGGCATCTCAGGCGTTGACCATGCCGTTGTGGTCAGCGGGATCGACACATCCGACCCAGAACATGTCAAGGTGATCGTCAGCGATCCCGGAACGGGAGAAGCTGCCGCTACATATCCCATGGAGGACTTTCTTGATGCCTGGCAGGACAGCGGTTGTTATATGGTGGCCACCCAGGATCCGGCGCCCGCTCACCTGCCTGAGATGGAGCATTTTGACTATGACGCCGGTCACATTCCCGCTGTCGGCGATGTGCCTTTTGATGAGATGCAGGATCTCATGTATCATCCCGACGAGTGGTGGCGCTTGACAGAGACGTCTTGGGATCCCGATACCCTGCAGGCCAACCATGACCCGGTGGAAAACGATCCGGCGCACCACGACCCCGGCCAGCCGGAGAAACTGGCGGATCTGCTCGACGATGGCGATGACGCCCCTTCAACTATGGAGCAATTGCTGCATGAACTGAATCCCTTTGACAGCGATGATCCTTCCGATAACCCTTCTGACAGTCATCACGGTCACGATCATGACGATCATCATGATCAAAACGATTACCACGACCATGGGCCCGACCACCTGCACTCTTACGCCGATCTGCTCGACGACGATCCCGCCGGCGGAGACGATTGGCTGTAAGGAGGGATCGCCATGTCGGTGGCACAGATCAACGGGCGATTGAAACCGGGCGAAAGCATCATCGAAAACCCTGGCAGCGTCGATTCGCTGGATTTTACCGGTTCCTCACTCGTCGGCACGCGCACCTTCTATCTGTCCAACCAAGGCCGGGTCTTCGTTCACGATACGGGGGGACTCTTTGGCGACCCCAAGGTGATCGTTCTATCGTTGCAAAAAGGCGATTTGCGAACTACCTTTGATGACCAGGTTCGTGTCGTTTACAGCAAGAAAAACGAGTACAACCTGTCCTTTTCCCTGCTCTACAGCCTTCCCAATTTCCTTTCCCTGAGCCGGCAGGCGCCCGGTCTCTTTGACATCCCAACAGATTGCACCTATGTAAAGATCGATCAGAGCTTCTTCCCCGTCCAGATGAAAATGACCTGTGAGGCCATCCACCTCACCTCAGGCGGCTTGGAAAATACACTCCCCCTCAGGCGGGTCACATCATGCCAGTATGAAAAACCCTATTTGAAACTGACCGGACGCTTTGCCTGGTCTGATGGGGCGCAAAAAGACCGAACCGTCACAAAAGCGGAACTGCTGGTGCTGGATGAGCCGGCAGCTCGAACCATTGTGGCAAACTGGTCCCGCTCCCCCAAACTGTTCGATCTCGTGCCCATCGACGCCATGCTGCTGCCGGGCGAATATGCCGGCTCATTGGACGATGCCGCAAGGGGCTGCAGAGCGGCCCTGCTCGCTTTAAGCGAGACAAAAGCCCAGATCGTCGATGAAGCGCAGATGCGCCTGCTGGCCGAACAAAAGGCCGACATTGAACAACCTGCTATCGCCTATGATCCTTACACGCAATCAATCTATCTCTTCCATGATGACGACAACTGCCGACTCTCCTTAACGGACCCCAAAAAGGAGGAACAAGACTACCTATTCCAACGCTTTGGGGACGGATCGGACATCTTCTTGACCGAGGTCTTTGGCAGCCTCGGCGAAAAAGCCTGTATGGGTGAAAAGCTCCTCTTTGTCCACCGCCAAGGGGAGTGCCGTTTCATCGATCCTGCTGGCATGGAAACAGTGCAGCGCTTCTTCGACCTAGACGCCGCGTTTTACTTCAACAACAGCGGCATTCCCTTCATCATCCATCGAGATCAGGTCCTATCTCTGCGCCTCAGTGAAGAAGACAAACAGAGCGTATACACTATGTTCTGGCAAACGGACGTGTCGCTGCAAAAACTATCCCAAACAGGACTATGCCTTGCCGAAAGCAGCAACCAGCCCTTCCTCCTTCGCCTTGATGCTGACGGCTGTTCCCTGATGCAGGACTCATCGCGTCATCTCGACAAGTTCCCCTACTCCTCCCTGAAGCGGATTCAATATGTAGAGATCGCACAGGAAGAGGATGATTTCTGCCGCATCAGCCTCTTTGTGCAGGGGCGTGGCGAGGTGCCCCTGCGGGCGACGATGTGGACGATCAAGGGACTGATTCAAGGCCAATACAGCTTTCTCAAAAAAGAGGCCACCCTGGCGCTTCCCGACAGCAGGCTCTTTGCACAGTGGTCTCAGGCGGTCAACGACTATATCATGACCCAGCTGTTCTCCCAGTTCTTCATCATCGAAGTGGAGATTCAAAGGCTGCACGCGGCGGAGGTAGAGGAAAAAGAGAAGTTCACCCAGATCGCCAACTACCTCTTTTACGCCATGCAAGGGTTGAAAAAACACCTGGATATGCTCAGCATCTATCTGCCGATGATGCTGAAACAGGAGGAGCAGCGCCTAGCCAGAAAAGCGAAGCAGAACATCAAAGTGGAGGTCTTCAAAAACCTGCAGCGGGCGCTTTCCGGCATCACCGGCCAACTCTCCCGTTCCCTGTCCGAAGTGGAACGCAGCTTGGGTCCCATCTCCTATGTCATCGTCCCCCAACCGGAGATTGAAGACGATAACAGCGATCTGGTCCGGTGGGGCGCTACGATTGCCTCGGTGGCCATCAACCCCGCCTACGCCGTCAACCTGGTGCGCATGTTCTTTGACGAAGATGCCCGTGATAACAGGGAAAAAGCCAAAGACGAACTGGAACGAAACCGCTTGAAGCTCTATGTGGAGCAGGCACTCCACAGCTACGAATACACGATGCGGGCCGTCCTGCCTTACTGCATTTCCGAAACGAGTGAAACGGTCAGCAAATACTACAAAAGCCTTGGCGACGGCTATGCGACCTTGCTCAAACTCAAGCCGGCGCGGGAGATGCTCTTCGAACGGTTCAGCGAACTGCACCTGTATAAGGAAATGCCGGTAAGCGCCTCTCACCTGCTCACCCGGCGGGCGATGTTGGAGAAAATCCGAAGCTCCATGGAGCGCATGAACGCCTTTATCCGCCAGTGCCGGTGGACCGACTGATCGACAATCGTATGATCAGAGGCTCAAGAAAAGACCGCCTCGACACAAGAAGGCGGTCTTTTCTGATCAACTGTATCGTTACCTCTTTCGCAGAAGCGCGATTAAAACAGCTTGTTAAACGGCTTTGTTGAGGCCGAGTTATCTCAGTTTCGATAAGGCGTCCACATAGGCTTTGGCGCTCGCTTCGATGATATCGGTGCTGATCCCCCGTCCCACGACCGATGGGCTGTCGCCCGATGTGATTTTGACGGTGGCGTTCCCCAAAGCCGTGGCGCCCTGGCTGACAGAGCGAAGGTTGTAATCTTCTAAGCAGATCACGATGCCGGCGATCCGGTCAATGGCCTTGAAAACAGCATCGACGGGGCCATTGCCTGTCGCGGCGTCGGTGACGGCCAGGCCATCGATCTCAAGGGTTACCGTCGCGGTGGCCGTAGCCGTTGCGGCAGCCACCGGTGGGTTGCCGTCATCAGCGCCCTCTGTCGCCGAGACATGACCGTTTGTCACAACGGAGAAACTCTTCAGTTGATACCGGCGGGCCTCCGGCGCGCAGACACCCATCAAAGCGTGCAGATCCTCGTCATAGATCTCTTGCTTCTGATCGGCCAGATGCAAAAACTCCTGGTAGAGATGCTCCATGTCGCCTGCCTGGAGACTATAGCCCAGTTCCGCCAGCCGGTGTTTTAAAGCGTGGCGGCCGGAACGGGCGCTGAGCACGATCCGGTTGCGCGGCACTCCGATGATTTCCGGGTCGATGATCTCGTAGGTCTGCTTCTCCTTCAACACGCCATCCTGGTGGATGCCAGAGGCGTGCATATAGGCGTTGGCGCCGACGATCGCTTTGTGACTCGGCACAGGCACGCCGGTAATCATCGATACAAGGCGGCTTGTCGGGGCGATCTCCCGCGTGTTGATCCGGTGCTGCACATCATACCGCTGCTTCTGCGTGTAGATGGCCATGATCACCTCTTCCAGGGACGTGTTGCCGGCCCGTTCACCGATGCCATTGATCGTGCCTTCCACCTGATCGGCGCCGGCCTTGATGCCCGCCAGCGAGTTGGCTGTCGCCATGCCCAGGTCATTGTGGCAGTGGATGCTCAATCGTACGCGATCCATATGGGGCACATTGTTTTTGACGAAGCCGATCAATTCGCCATATTCCCAAGGGGTGGCATATCCCACCGTATCGGGCACGTTCACCACCGTCGCCCCGGCCTTGATGACCTCTGTCAACACTCGCACCAAAAAGTTGCGGTCGCTCCGGAAGGCGTCTTCGGCAAAAAACTCCACATCGTCCATGTAGGTCTTGGCATGGCGCACTGCGGCAGCGGCTGTTTCGATCACCTGATCGGGCCGCATCCGCAGCTTTTTCTCCATGTGCAGCGCCGACACGGCGATCCCCGTATGGATCCGGGGAGATTCCGCCTCCCGGAGCGCCTCGGCGCAACGGTCGATATCTTTGGCCACACAGCGTGACAAGCCGCAGACAGTGACCCCTTTTAACGCCCTGGCGATCGTTTGCACCGATACAAAGTCGCCTGGTGACGAGGCGGGAAAGCCCAATTCGATGACATCAACGCCCAAACGCACCAGTTGATGGGCCACTTCCAACTTCTCTTTCAGGTTCAATGTAATGCCCAGTGACTGTTCTCCGTCGCGCAAGGTGGTGTCGAAGATGTAGAGCCTTTTCATTGCCTTTTCCCCCTACCTTTTTCTCATGAGCTAATTCGATGTTGCTCCGTTCCGCCACGTTCTTTATACAGCGCAGGCGCGCCCCTTTCAGTTGGCGATCTCGCTCGTCGAAGCCCCCTATGTCTGCTGCATTTGCTAGGTCTGAAAGGTCTCCAAGGTCTAGCTCCATCCCGAACCACCCCCCTTCGCCGGAAAAACAAAAACCCCCTTCGCCTCAACCATTGAGACGAAGGGGGCCTTCGCGGTACCACTCAAAGAAACGGCAACAAGGGCCGCTCACTCACTTAGGATACGGGAACAAAAACTCTCTCGCTCCGATATCCCCTTCCTTGTAACGGTGGAAGCTTCCGTCCGATTCTACTCTCCCATTAGGGATTTCGGTCGGCAACTCTAGGGAGAGTTCCGTCCCTGCTTCGACCGCTTCGCACCAACCAGCGGCTCTCTGAGCTCCACATCGGGACCTACTATTCCCTTTCATCGTCTATTTCCGAATATTAGTGAAGTTGACCCGAATTCTACCAGACTGTCAGTGGACTTGTCAATAGACGATAGGCGAAGAATGCAAAAGTCATAGAAAAATGGCCCCGGCTCATCGCCGGGGCGCACTGTTTACCTAGGAAACGGCAATGTACCCGCTATGCCGTTGCACCGTGGTTTCTAAACCTGCGCCTCGCAGGTGGGCATCTCACGGCACGTCTTTGCCTTCCAATCAACGCTGGCCTGGCAGCCACTGCCGGTCTTGACTCCCGAATGTTTCCTGTAGGTTAGAAACATTCGCGGGCTGACGAACACGGTAGGCACATTGCTGTTCGAGGCTTATTATAACACCTTTGCCCCGCTTTGTGAAATGGAAAATTAAATGAATTTCCAATTAGCGAGTCTTTTTCTCTAAGATTTCCAATGTCTCCCGGAGTCGACCCAACCGCTCCCCATAGCCATTCCAGTCACCCGCTTTCAGCCGCGCGTCAGCCTCGTCGTAGAGTTGACGCGCCCGGGCGGCCAGTTCGGCTACCGACGGTTCCGCAGCGCCCGGCGGCGCCGGCGGCTGGCCTGGCACGGCCGGCGGTGACCCCGGCTGGGTCGGCACGCCCTGACCGGGCGGTCTGGCGGCGGCGCCTTGGCCGAAGATCCGCTGCAGCGCCGTATCCAGGTTTTCTTCCATGACGACCCGCTCGCCGAAGACGACGATGACGCGCCGCAGGGCCGGCAGGTTTCCTTGCTCCGATTGCAGGAAAAGGGGCTCGATATACAGGAGCGAGTCTCTGATCGGCAGGACCAACAGGTTACCCCGTACGACGGATGAGCCCTTCTGGTTCCACAAGGTCAGCTTTTGAGAAATCTCCGAGTCCTGATCGATGCGCGCCTCGATCTGGGCCGGGCCATAGACGAGTTCCTGTTTTGGGAAGGAGTAAACGAGGAGGTGTCCATAGTTGGCGCCATCGTTGCGAACAGCCATCCATGCAATCATGTTTGGCTTCTTCGACGGTGTAAAGGGGGTCATGAGGATGTACTCCGGCGTTGCCTGACCGGGCAGGCGCATCAGGGTGTAGTAGGGTTCAATCTCCTGCTGCTCCTTGTCGCTCGTTCGGGCCTTCGGGATGTTCCACTCATCCTCTTTGTTATAAAAGACGCCCGTGTCTTCCATATGATAAGTGGCATACACCCGCGACTGGATCTTAAACAGTTCTTCCGGATAGCGGACATGATCGCGCAAGACCGCCGGCATCTCCTCAAGGGGACGGAAAACGCCTGGAAAAATGGCCGCGTAGCTGCGAATGATCGGATCGTTGGGGTCATTGAGGTAGAAGGTCATCCGACCCGTATAGGCGTCCACAGTCGCCTTGACAGCGTTGCGGATGTAGTTGCCCGTGCCCTTGACCGGCTGGGAGAAGGGGTAGGCCTGGGTGACCGTGTAGGCGTCGGCCATCCAGACGAGCCGCCCATCCTGAATCACCAGGTAGGGGTCCTTGTCAAAACGCAGGAAGGGGGCCACCTTCTCCAGGCGATGCAGGACGTTTCGCTCCATGAGCAGGCGGCTTTCCGGCAAAATTTCTGAGGAGAGGAGCAGTTTCATGTCGCCGAAATAAACGGCATAGACGAGTTTTTGCCAAAAGGAACCGACGGGCAAGCCGGCGTCCTCTTGATAGGTGGTGTACACGTTGTCATCGCCGGAAGGATAGTCAAACTCCTTCGTGGCCGTTTTGACGATAACATAATCGCCTTCCGTCTCGCCGAAATAGATCTCGGGACGAGTGATCGCCACGGAAGGGGATGCTGGTTTTGGAGGGATGTCCTTTAAGAAAAACTTCGGCAGACCCTCAGAGGAGACCTCGTTGACAGGGCTCATGGTCGCTCCGTACCCATGGGTGTACAGCAAGCGCTTGTTGATCCAGGTTTGAGCCGCTTCGGGCAGAGCCGATGGATCCAGTTCCCGCGCCGCCAGCATGACCTGGCGCTCGGCGCCGTCGATGCGGTAGCGGTCGATGTCGATCCCCTTAAACTTGTAGTAGAGGCGAATCTCCTGCAGTTGGCTGTAGGTCTGCTGCAGGGGACGCCAATCCCAGAGGCGCACATTGCTCATCGTATCGCTGTTGGCGACGATGTCGGCGGCCGTCAGGTCGTTCTTGACGGAGAAGGGTTGAATCTGAATTCGATCCAGGTCAAAGGCGTGGCGGGTAAATTGGATATTCATGTCGATGTAGGGTTTTTCCATGACAAACTCGTTCGGTTCAACCTTGAACCGTTGGACCAATTCCGGATAGACGGCGCCCACCAGCAGCGACGCCGCGACGAGCAGACCCACGCCGTAGGCGGCCCAACGGATGCGACGGCGAACGAGAGCGAAGACAAGCATGACTGCCGTGATCAGCGAGATCACCGAGAGGATCTGGTAAGCCGGCAGTTGGGCATGCACATCGGTGTAGCTGGCGCCGACGACGACGCCGCGTGGTGAATAGACCAGGTCATACATGTCCAAACGATAGCCGAAGGCCTTGATCAGGAAGTAGAGAGCGCCGATCCCAGCGAGATGGAAACGGGCCCGCGGCAGTTCTCCCCAACCGACCTTGCCAAATCCCAACGTATTGGCTGTCTGGTAGACGACAACCAGCATAATGGCGGTCACGACCAGCGTAAACTGGACGACGCCATAGATGAACTCCAATAAGGGCAGTTGAAAGACATAAAAGCCGACATCCAGTTGGAACAGGGGATCAGCGATGCCAAAATGCTCATTTTGCAGCGCCAGCAACAGTGTCTGCCAGCGGTTTTGGGCCAATTGGGACACAAGCAGCGCCGGCAACAGGCTGAGCAGCAGATAGAGGTACCCGATCTTCTCCGGCTTTATCCAATCGGCCAGCGCAAAGAGGCGCGGGTGTTCCTCCGCCGTCGTCCGGGCATACTGGAGCGCCTTATCGACGACGTTACGGGTCAGTCGCAGGTTTAGGTAAAAGAAGAGAAAGGCAAGCAGCCCGGCGCCGATGATCAGGCCCCAGTTGGTGGCGTAGCGGGTGAACCAAAGGTCGCCGAAACCCTCAGAACCAAACCAGCGCCACTCCACATAGAGGCGAAACAGCGCAGAGAGCAGCGGCACGAGAAAAAAGAGGACCGCTACGACAGCTGCGCCTCGAAAGCGGCGATTCTTCACGGTCAAGGGATCATCCCTTTCCTAGGAGTGGAAAATGGATGCCTTTGGACAGGCATCCATATCCGTTATTGTTTCATGAAATTAGATTCCGTATACAGAGTCTTCCTTCAGCACGCCGACACCCTTCTCCAGCAGAACACGGATGGCCTCATCAAGCCGTTCGACGCGGAAGATGACCAGCGCCTTGTCATTGGACTTTTGGGGCAGCGCGTAACAATACTCGATGTTGATTTCAGCGCCGGCCAAGATATCGAGGATTTCAGCGAGACCGCCGGGATGGTCAGGGATCTCCACGGCGATGACGGCCGTGTGACTGACGGTGAAACCGGATCGCTTCAACATCAGATAAGCGGCGTCCGGTTGATCGACGATCAACCGCAGGATGCCAAAATCGGTCGTGTCAGCGATAGAAAGGGCTCGGATATTGATCTTTTCCTGACGGAGCACCTTCGTCAGCATGGAAAGACGACCCGATTTATTTTCGAGAAAGACCGAGATCTGTTGCACCTTCATAGGTTGACCCTCCCCCTTCACTGTATCAATATTATTTTTTCCGTCGATCGATGACCCGCTTGGCCTTGCCTTCGCTGCGTTCGATCGACTTGGGTTCGACGAGGCGGACATGCGCCGTTATTCCCAGCAGACTTTCCAACTCCCGCTGAATCTTCCGTTCGATCTTTTCCAGGTTGCGCACCTCATCGGAGAAGAGTTTTTCCGAAACCTCCACCCATACCTCGAGGGTGTCCAGGGTGCCGACGCGATCGACGACGAGGACATAATGGGGCTCTGTCAGACCAAGTTTGAGCAGTACGCTTTCGACCTGGGACGGGAAGACGTTGACGCCACGGATGATGATCATGTCGTCGCTGCGCCCGCTGACTTTCTCCATGCGCACATGGGTTCGCCCGCAGGAACAGGGTTCGCCGTGCAACACCGAGATGTCGCGGGTGCGGTAGCGGATGACGGGGAAGCCTTCCTTGGTGATGGTGGTGAAGACAAGTTCCCCTTTTTCTCCGTAAGGCAGCGGCTCTTCGGTAACGGGATCGATAATCTCGGGGATGAAGTGGTCTTCAAAAATATGTAAGCCGTTTTTCACGGGGCACTCGCTGGCGACACCGGGACCCATGACCTCGCTCAGGCCGTAGATGTCGATGGCCATGATCTGCAAGCGATACTCCAGTTCCCGCCGCATCTCTTCCGTCCAGGGTTCAGCGCCGAAGATGCCGGCTTTGAGGCGCAGCTTTTCCCGGGGGATCTTCATTTCCTTGATCGCCTCGGCAAGATACAGCGCATAGGAGGGCGTGCATGCCAAGTGGGTGGCGCCGAAATCCTGCATCAGCTTGATTTGTCGCTGCGTGTTCCCGCCTGACATGGGAACGACGGTGGCGCCCAGCTTTTCCGTGCCGTAATGGATTCCGAGACCACCGGTGAACAGGCCGTATCCGTAGCTCACCTGCACGACCGAATCGGCATCCGCGCCGGCGCAGGACAGTGTGCGGGCGATCAGTTCAGACCATGTGTCCAGGTCTTTGCGGGTATACCCGACGACGATCGGATTGCCCGTCGTGCCGGAAGAGGCGTGAACGCGGACGATCTCCCGCATGGGCGCTGCGAAGAGACCGTAGGGATAATGGTCGCGCAGGTCTTGTTTTACCGTAAAGGGCAAGCGACGCAGATCCTCAAGACTGCGAACGTCCCTGGGGGTCAGGTCGGCTGCCTGCATCTTTTCCCGGTAAGCCGGAACATTGTGATAGACCCGCTCCACGACGGCCTTCAGCCGTTGGAGCTGCAGCGCCGCCAACTCATTGCGCGATAAGGTTTCCATCGGTCGATTCCAGATCATGGGCCACTCTCCTCAGCTCGTCATTTTTATGTACTTGTTTTATCTATGATGGTTTGGCGGCTGCCAGCCGCTCAAAGGCAAGCAGTTGTTCACGGGTGCCGAAGAGGATGACCATATCCTGGTTCTCTAGCCTTTCCGTCCCCTGCGGATTTGAGATCAGTTGGCGACCTCGGTAGATGGCCACCACCATGGCCCCCGTTTCCTCACGGATGCGCGCCTCGGCCAAGGTTTTGCCGATCAGCGGAGATATGGCTTCTAGGACCAATTCCTCCATACTGAATTCAAACTCCCTGTCGTGGAGGACGGTATCGACATAATCGACGCTCACCGGCTTGAGGATCGACAGGGCCATCCGCTTTCCGCCGATCACGGCGGGCGAGACGACCTTGTCGGCGCCGGCGCGGCGGAGCTTGCCTTCCGATTCTAACCGATCAGCGCGGGCGACCACAAGGATGTCTGACTTGATCCCCTTGGCCGTCAGGGTGATGAAGACGTTATCGGCATCGGTGGGTAAGGCGGCCACGACGCCGCGCGCCCGTTCAATCCCCGCCTCGCGCAACACATCGTCATCGAGGGCGTCGCCCATGACGTAGAGGAACTTGCCGTAGACATACTTCTCCAGCACTTCCTCGCGGGAATCGACGACCACAAAGGGGACGTTTTCGCGAGACAGTTGTTCGGCCACCTGCCAGCCGACACGGCCGGCGCCGCAGACGATGATATGGTTGTCCAGTTTGGCGATCTTGTTTTTCATGGCGCGCCTCCCCCAAAGATTAGCCAGTCGCCCTTCCACGACAGAGCCAGCGATGATGCCGATGGCATAGGCGACAATGCCGACACCAAGGGGCATGATGGCAAGCAGAAAAATCTGGCCGGCCGTCGTTTTTGGGAGGCGGTCGCCATAACCGACGGTCAAGAGGGTCGTTTCCGTCAGCCAGGCCGCGTCAAGGACACCGAATTCCTTTTCGAAAAACAGGATCCCTACCGTTCCAAAGACCAAAAAACCGACGATCGAAAGGGTCGCCCATTTTATCTGGCGCGATTCCACGAGTCAATCACACTCCGGCGGCTTGTCGCGACTGTCTGGCCATCGCCATGGCCCGGTCCAGTTGCGGCATTACCCAATCAGGGATGGAAACGCTCCCCGGTTTGAAAGGCGCAAAGGGGCCGTGGTAATCGGTCCCTCCGGTCATGACCAGTTTTTTAGCTTCGGCGATGCGCCGGTATTCACGAACCCACTGCTCCCGGTGGGGGCCATAGTAGCCATAAAAGACTTCCAGCCCCACATGGGGACGACGCAGCAATTCCGGCAACAGTGACTGTGTGTGAATCAGGCCCGGGTGGGCCACAACGGGCACTCCGCCAGCCGCTCGGATCAACTCGACTCCCTGATCAAAGCTGTTGGCATCGTATTCCACATGAGCCAGTCCTTCCCGCGAGAGATAGCGGCCGATGAACTCGGGTGCGGGATGGGTCAACAGGCCGCCCAGGTGAAGGGCATGGACGATATGGCCCTTGCTGATGGCGCCATGGGGATGGGCGAGGGCCGCTACATCGTCCCAGGCCAGGGGGATGCCAAGGTTTTGCAGGTTCCGCACCGTCTGCTCGGCCACCACATTGCGCGCTTGGCGGAGTTCCGCCAGGCGCATCAGGAAGGGACGATCCGTCAGATCCATGCCGTACCCAAGCAGATGGATCTCTTCGCCTGCATAGGTCACCAGCAGTTCCACACCCGGGATGACGCGAATCCCCTGCTCCTCCGCGGCGTCGGCGATATCGAGGCAACCCTCGATCGATTCATGATCGGTAATCGACAGGGTCGTTACACCGGCCGTAACAGCCATTTGAAGCAGTTCCAAGGGTGTGTGCAATCCGTCGGAGACTGTTGTATGCAGATGGAGGTCGATGGTCATAGGCTTTTCCCCTGTCGCCGCGTTTTCCTTGATATATTCCCTATGGATGAGAAAAACACCTTTTTTCATAACCCAAAAACCAGTAAAGACGATAAAGGGAGCCGCAGGGCAGGCTCTTCCTGCTCCATGCGGCCCCCCATTGCGATTTAATCGGTCATTCGCGGCTCAGTGATTGTTCTTGCGGGCGGCTTCAATAATCGTCTGGGCCATCCGCGGGGGAACCTCCTGATAGGAGTGGAACTCGGCCTGGTAGCTGCCGCGGCCATGGGTGATCGCTTGCAGTTGCAACGGGAACTGGATCAATTCCTGCTGGGGAACGAGGGCCTGGATGAGTTGCCGGTTCCCCACCATCTCGCTGCCGAGGACCCGGCCGCGTCGGCCGTTCAGATCGCCCAGGATATCGCCCAGATAGTACTCCGGCACGTTGATCTCCACCTGCATCACCGGTTCTAGCAGGTACGGTTCAGCCATCTCCATGCCTTTTTTGAAAGCGATATGGGCCGCCATCTTAAAGGATAGTTCCGAGGAGTCGACGGGATGGTAGGAACCGTCGACGAGGTTCACCTTGATGTTCGTCACCGGATATCCGGCAAGCGCCCCCTCCAGGAGGCTCTCGCGAACACCCTTCTCGACGGCGGGGATGAAGTTTTTCGGCACCACACCGCCGAAGATGGATTCGGCGAATTCAAAGTCCCCGTTATGCTTCGGCTCCATGACCAGCCAGACATGGCCGTACTGGCCATGGCCGCCAGTCTGTTTCTTGTGTTTCCCTTCAGCCTTGGCCGACTTGCGGACCGACTCCCGGTAGGGAATCTTGGGCCAACTGGTGGTCACATTGACGCCGTACTTGCGTTGCAGCCGCTCGACACACACCTCCATGTGCAGGGTGCCCATGCCGGTGAGGATCGTCTCTTTCGTCTCTGTGTTCCGGTGGATCTTGAGGCAAGGTTCCTCCTCTAAAAGGCGCTGCAGGCTGCCGCCCAGTTTGTCTTCATCGGCCTTGGTGGCGGGATGGAAAGCCATGGACAGGCTGGGATGAGGGAATTCGATCAAGGGCAGCGGCTCAATGGCGGCGCCTTTGACCAACAAGGTGTCCCCGGTGTGGGTATGTTGCAGTTTGACCAGAGCGACGATCTCACCAGGACCGGCGACGTCGGAAGGTTGTTGACTTTTGCCGGTCATAAACAGCGGCGACGCCGGTTTTTCCTCTTTTTGACTCGTGCCGTTATAGAGCGGCGTATCGCCGCGCAACATTCCCTGGTAAATGCGGACAAAGTTGACTTTGCCAAGGTAGGGATCGATGACAGTCTTGAAGACTTGCGCCTTCAGGGGCGCGCCGGGCGCCGGTTCCTGTCCCCCCTCATCGAGGGGCGCCGGCAACAGGGCCGCCAGTTCGTCGAGCAACCCCTTCATCGTGCTGTCGGCACTGGCGGCTCCGCCCAGAACGGGGACAACTTTGCCGGCCTTCACGGCGGCGGACAATGCCGGTCGCAGCTCTTCCAGGGCGATCTCTTCGCCGTCCAGGTAGCGCATCATCAGTTCTTCATCGATCTCGACGATCGCTTCGACCAATTTGTCGCGCCAGCTTTTTATGCTGTCCTCTTCTTCCGTGGACAAAGCCGGCATATCTTTGACCTTAGGACTGGCGGGAAAAAAGGCGTCATCGAGGATGTTGACCATCCCCTGCCACTGCGGAGCAGCGCCGACAGGCCAATGCAGCGGCAGGATCTGCGCTCCGCCCAGTTCCCGCAACTGTTCCAGGGCTTTGCCAAAATTCGCGTTTTCACGATCTAGTTTATTGATAAATACGACAGGGATACGCCCTTTATCTTGGATCAAGCGCCATGTCGTTTCCGTCTGCACCTGAACGCCGCTGACGCCGCAGACGACGAGCAAGGACCCCTCAGCGACAGAAACGGCGCCGACAACCTCTCCAAAAAAGTCGCTGTATCCCGGTGTATCGATGATATTCAGTTTCGTCCCGAGCCATTTGATCGGCGCCATGGCTGCCTGTATGCTAACTTTTCGCTTCGTCTCCTCGGGCAGGTAATCAGTCGTTGTGTTGCCATCCTCGACTCGACCTTTCCGGTTGACGAGCCCCGCGTTGAACAGCATCGATTCCACCAAAGAGGTTTTCCCTGCGCCGGTATGGGCGAGAACAGCGATGTTGCGTATGGATTCTCTCGGTGTCGTCAAACTGGAACCCTCCTTCGCTAGCGATAATTCGAACTATTTATTAATTACACGTTAAACCATAAAAATCCTTTTCACTTTTGCAGGAACATACTGAATTTTTAGGAGGTGGACCATGACCACCGCCTTGACCTACGGAACGTTAGTCCTATTGGCGGCGACACTGTTGAACCGCTTGCTTTCCTTTTATAACCAGATCGTTCTCATGAAATACATCGGCGCCGAAACGGTCGGTCTCTTCCAGATGATCTACCCTGTCTACATCTTATTGCTGGTGGCGGCCACCTTTGGCATCCCCGTGGCGTTGACCAAGAGGATCGCCGAAGAAGCCGCCTACAGTCGATGGGGCAATGTCCGGCAACTGATGCAGATCTCCCTCCTCCTGCTGGCGGCCGGCGGTACGTTGTTGACATTGGCGGCGCTATTTTTCTCCCCCGCTCTCGTGGCTGATGATCGGGCGACGGCGGCGTTCTGGCCCCTCCTGCCCAGCATCCTGCTGATCTGTTTCGCTTCGGCCCTTCGTTCCTTCTGCCAGGGGATGCAGGAGATGATGCCCACGTCGATCGCCTCCTTTGCCGAACAAGTGGTGCGCATCGTCAGCGGCCTTTCCCTCGCCCTGGCGCTGCTGCCTCGAGGCGCCGGTTGGGCCGCGGCCGGCATGTCCTGGGGGATCACCCTTGGAGAACTCTGCGGTCTGCTCACCCTGCTCCTCCTCTCCAGCCCTCTCTTCTTCAGCCGCCTCAAGCTTTTTTGGGCGAACCGGCGCGCGCGCGCTACGATCGGCGCCGCCCAGGCGCTGCGTTCGCTCTGGCCGGTGGCCGCTCCCGTAGCCGCCTCCCGAATCGTTTCCTGTCTGATCATGGGGCTCGACGCCTACCTGATCCCGCGTGTCCTCCAGCAATCGGGCCTGACATCAGCAGAGGCGACAGTTGCCTTTGGCAGCCTCGTCGGCGGACTCGTTCCCCTGATCGCTATTCCCGCCGTATTTACGGCACCCCTCTCTGTCAGCCTTGTGCCTGGCATTGCCGAGAGTTGGGCCCTTCGGCAAGAACGAACGGTGCGCTACCGCTCTGTCAAGGCCTTGCGTCTGACGGCGGTGATCGGCTGGCCGGCGGCGGTGCTGCTCGCCTTGATCGGCGACCGGTTTGCGGCGCTCTTTTTTGGGCTGGCCCACATGGGCGATACGCTGCATATCTTGGCCTGGGGCGCCCCCTTCCTCTACCTGCAAAGCACGACAAGCGGGATACTGCAAGGGTTGGGAATGGTCGTTTTTCCGCTCTTTGTGACTGTGGCCACATCGCTGCTTCGCATCGCTGTTTTTCTTTCTTTCGCCACATCGCCTTCTGTCGGCCTGGATGGCGTCGCCTTCGGCTTCACCTTGTCCAATGTCCTGGCCGCCTTGTTGCACCTGTACTGGTTTCACCAGCGCCTCGGGCTTACGGGACGGGAACTGGCTTCTTTCCTGCTGCCGCTCCCCGCTGCCCTTGTGCTGGGCGCCGGCCTCTGGGTTGGCCTACCGGTCGTCGCATGCTTTGGATTGCAGGAGGCGATCGCCTTGGTGCCCGTGGTCACCCTTTCGACCATTCTCTACCTCGGCGCGTTGGCCGCTTACGGTGGACTGACAGCGGCTGATCTGCGAACCTTTCCGGGGGGGAACCGACTGCTTGGTTGGATCCGTAAAAAATAAGCAGGCGCCTGTAAAAGTGGAGGCGCCTGCATGACCAGCCGTTTTTCTGTTAAAAGCCCATGATCTGCCCGCTATAAAGGGCAAAGAGAGGACGATACTAGGGACACGGAGGAGGTGGTTCTCTGTGGCCCAATTTTTCCCAAGAGAGAAAATCTTTCCGGAGTCGGTGCGCGACACCTTTAAGTATGAGATCGCCGAAGAATTGGGACTGACGACGAAAATCCAAGACGGCTACTGGGGCGCCCTGACGGCCAGCGACTGCGGTCGCGTCGGCGGCAAGATCGGCGGCAGCATGGTAAAAGCCATGGTCCGCCGGGCTGAGGCGTTGCTGAGCCAGGATGGCAACCAGCCGTTGACGTAGCGACTGTCTGCCATAAGCAAAACCGGCTGGGAGTGATCACAAAAAGGAAGGCTATGCCTTCCTTTTTGACTGATCCGGTTCATCAACGGGCGCTGTCTTTTGGCAGAGCCAATCAGACACCTCCTGGATCAAGGAGTAGTTGGTGAGATCAAAGTGGATCGGCGTCACCGAGATAGCGCCGGAATTGACGGCCTGGATATCGGTGCCTTCACCGGCATCGACATCATGAACCTCGCCGGCCATCCAGTAGTAGACACGACCGCGCGGATCGGTCCGCTTGTCAAAGATATTCTGATAACGCCGGCTTCCCAGTTTCGTCACCTCTATGCCGCCGATGCGTTCCCTGGGCAGATCGGGGACGTTGACATTGAGAAAGGTGTCCGGTGTCAGCCCCCGCGCCACCAGTTTTTCACAAAGCAGGCGGGTTGTTTCTGCGGCAACGGTGTAGTCAACAGTCTGCCAACCGGTGACCGATACAGCGATAGAGGGGATCCCGTAGATGACCCCTTCCATGGCCGCCGAAACGGTGCCCGAGTAGAGGACATCTGTTCCCAGATTGGGGCCTCGGTTGATGCCGGACACGACAATATGGGGCGGTTCTTCCATGAGTTCTTCCATCGCTAACTTCACACAGTCGGCCGGCGTGCCGTTCACAGCCCAACCGCGAACGCGGGGGTTGGCAAAGGTTAGTTTCTCGACGCGCAAGGGTTGGTGGACAGTGATACCGTGACCGGTAGCGCTCCGCTCTGTGTCAGGCGCGACCACAAAGATATCGGCCCAATCCTCGAAGACGCGCCACAAGGCATGAATGCCGGGCGCGTGAATCCCATCATCATTGGTCAGTAGAATGCGCAACGTTTTTCCTCCAGTCGAGCGCCGCCCGAGCCGCCCTTTCCCGGACCGATCCAGAGACCGGTCCCGGGCGCCCAGGAATGAAAGGCACGGCACCGGGGACACCGCAGGATGTACCGCGAATCTCGTGCCCATATGATTTCCCATTGGGACGGTTGCAAATCCAGGAAACAATTGATGCAAAGATCCAGGTCGATCATTGACCCATCCCCCAACGAGTTCCATCAATGGAAAACTTTACTACATCCTATACCTCGTAGATGGAAATGGTCATGGTCTCCCCGTTTTTTCTCACCCCGAATAGCAAGCCCTTATCCTTTAGGGTGTCGTTCAGAAAATCAATGACAGCGAACAACTCGACGTTCGCAGGAACTTCTTTTGTCGCCAATGGCTCAAAAGCGTTGGAGCCGTCGGCAAAGGTCTCCGGTATGCCCACATACACCCAAGCATCCATCGGTTGCCCATCGATGACAAGATGGATCGATTTCCGAAAATACATCGGCCTGTCATCGTGGACGCCTTCGTATTCGTCGGTGCGCAGCAGGTCCTCATCGGTAAGGTCGCTCCAGACCACGCCCTCCACCTCCCCGTCGGAAACGGGCAGGATGTAGGGATAGCCATAGGCGGAGGGACAAGACTGGTAACCGGTCAGGACGGCCGGACGAGCAACACCGGCGCTGTGTTCCAGCAATCCTTCCAAGGTGTCGCGGTCTGTCAGCGTGCCATATGTAAAGAGCCTATGAACCATCGGATCCCTCCTGGTCTAACCATCATTACGGAAGGGTTCGAGAGCCGCGGATCAGGGAAATCGCTTCACTGCGTGTGGCCGGGCGGTTGCGGAAGATGCCTCGTACGGCTGAAGTGACGGTGCGGGATCCAGGTTTTTTGACACCCCGCATGGTCATGCACATGTGTTCCGCTTCGATGACGACCAGCACGCCCTGAGGGTCCAACTTGTCCACAATCGCGTCAGCCACCTGGGCGGTGAGCCGCTCCTGCAGTTGAGGGCGTTTAGCATAGCCTTCCACCAAGCGGGCCAACTTGCTCAAGCCTGTGATCACGCCGGAGCGGGGAATGTAGGCCACATGGGCCACACCGTAAAAAGGCAGGAGATGGTGTTCGCAAACGGAGTACAAGGGGATGTCCTTGACCAATACCATCTCTTCATGCTCTTCCGTAAAGATCACTTCCAGATGGCGTTTCGGATCCTCTTCCAGCCCGCCCAGGATCTCCTGGTACATACGGGCCACGCGCCGTGGCGTATCGACGAGCCCTTCCCGTTGCGGATCTTCGCCGATGGCCTCCAAAATCATGTGGACAGCCTTTTCGATTTTTACTAAATCCATGCGTTTCACCTGCTATTCTATAAAATTCCCAAAATCGGATGGGCCTGCGGAATGATGCGCACATCCCGATGAATCGCTAGCGCCGCTGCTTGCAGATCGTGCAAATGACCGGGAATCGCGAGGGGTAAGCCTGTTTTTCCAGTCACCGGCTGCAAAATCAGGGGAAAGTGTGGGGCTTCTTCTGCGATGATCTGGGCGGCTCGTTGCACCGTATCGCCTTCTGTCGACGGGGTGATGACGATTTTGACATAGCCCTGTTTCCGGGAGGCGACACTCAGAAAGGGACGATGCACGTCCAAATGGTTGTCCAGGGGCGTCTTTAAGTCCATGCTAACATAGTCCAATTTGTCGATGATGCGACCCAATGATTCGGGCAATGTGCCGTTCGTTTCCAGATAGAGTGGAGGTCGCTCGTCGCCCAGCAATGGGATCAACTGCTGGATAAATTCGACATGCAACAACGGTTCTCCTCCGGTCAGACTGATGGAATGGACTGTTGGGCTATTTCGGAGGTATTTCGCCACTTGCTCCGGTGTAACCGGATTTGCCCAGAGGTCAAAAACACCACGGCCCGGTTCTTTTTCGATCCGGCAAGCCGTAGGTCGCGGGCCCCGACTCCCCAGGGTATCACAATAGGAACAGCAGAGATTGCAGCCGAAAAAGCGCAAAAAGACTTGCCGGCAACCGATCCAGGGTCCTTCGCCCTGAGCGGATACCATGATTTCAACGAGATCGGCCGTAGGCAATGAATTATTCAACTCCTCGAACTTTGCAGCGAGCAAGATAGATGTCAGTTACTTCGGCGGAATATTGATTCATCAACCGGCGGGCAAATCCCTCGGGGTCTTTCTCCCCGATCTGTCCCAGTGAGGCTGTCGGCACGGGGGTTCCTTCTGTGCGCAGATTCAACCCAACATGGATCAAGGTGGATACGGGCGAACGGGTGGCGATGGAAACGGACAGCTTTTTTTCCCGCCAGTAGAGGTCGTCGCCGCGGCGGATCAAGGCGCCCCCGCAGACCTCTTCCAGATCCTCCTTGATCATGGCCATGAACAGTCGCTGCCGATAGATCGTCTTCTCCAGATCCATGTCGAAATGTTCGATAATAAAGTGCAGCATTTCTGGGCTGTAGATGCTGTCACCGACGAGAACGTCTTCCAGATCGACCATTTTGTCCAGGCCGACTTTACAGGGTCCCCGGAAAGCGACGATGCTGTCCCCCATGATGTGAAAATGACGGTATGTCCACAGGGAGCGTAGTTGTGTTCCATCGTAGGTCGTCGGTTCTGGATGATAGTATGTCTTCAGCACCGGGCACTACTCCTCTCCTTTTTCCCCGTTTTTTCATTTTATCACCGAATGGACAGGCCGAAAACCACCTTTGAGCAGGAGAAGGGGTCCCTCCCCCGAATAAAACGAACAAAGAGGATGCGCGAAGGAGAGAACCATCCATGAACGCTGATGCATTTTTTACCCAACGGAAAACCTGCCCAGTCTGTGGCCACGAGTTTGTGGCCACTCGGATTCGAAGCTCCTTCATCCGGGTCAAGGAACGGATGCCTGACTTCCGAACGATCTTTGAAGGGATCAATCCCCTGCATTATCAGGTCTTCGTCTGCCCAGCCTGCCAGTATGCGGCTTTAGAAAACCGCTTCGATCAGGTCGGCAATGATCGGCTGCAACTCCGCCGGGGCCTTCTCGACGCCTTCAGCGCCGAACCTGATTTTTCCGGTACCCGGACGGCGGAGACCGCTTTGCGCAGCTTTGAGTTGGCTTTACGCACCGCCCAGATCGGAGGAGCGCCGGCCAGTTTGCAAGCGCCGCTGAACTTACGGGCCGCCTGGATCGCCCGGGAGATGAGGTGGGACGATGTGGACCGCAAGTACACAGAAGCAGCGCTGCGACTCTACGAAGCCGCCTTCGGCGATGATCGCAACGCAAAGACGAGCGCGGTCACCCTCATGTACCTGATTGGGGAACTGCACCGGCAACTCGGTCAACAGGCCGACGCTGTTCGCTGGTTGGCCAGAGCCGCCATGCATCCTGATGTAAAAAAAGAACCGGAGATTGAACGCCTGGTTCGGCAGCAATGGTCTCGGGCGAGGGAAGAAAACAAGGCTGGCGATCATGAAATTAGAACGGATCCAGCCGAGAACGGGGCAATGATCGCTTCTATCGACGGGGACGCAGCGGAGCCGGCTCCTGATCAACCGGCGGCGTCTCCCCAACAGAACGTAGACTTCTCGAGCCGAAAACGACTAGGGCCGAAGATCCGTTTCACCGTCACCCTCTACGAAGATGAAATCGACTGGTTGAAACGGCTCAGCTCCGTTCCCTATGCAGAAAGCAAGCTCTTTATGGACAAGGAGTCGGTGTTGCGGGCGCTGTTGGACGCGGCTATGGAAACATGGCCGGAGGTGCGCGGCTTTTCCGATGAAGCAGGGCTGCGCCAGAAATTTATCGAAGCGATGCAAACGAAGAAACCAGGGAGTTAATCCCTGGTTTCTGCTTGTTGGCATTCCTTGCAGACGCCGAAGAACTTCAGTTGATGGTCGACAATGCGAAATTGGTTGCGTCGCTGGATGGCCTGTTCGAGTGAGTCGAGCAGGTCGTCCTCAAATTCCAACACCTTGGCGCACCGGGTACAGATCAGATGATGATGGTGGTGGGCTTCTTTGGTGGCCAGTTCTTAGCGGAGACGACCGTCACCGAAGTCGATCTTTTGCAGGATATCGATCTCGGCGAGCAGTTCCAGCGTCCGGTAGACCGTAGCCAACCCGATCTCCGGATGCTGCTGCTTGACAATGCCGTAAAGATCCTCAGCACTCAGATGAGCGTCATCACCCTTTAAGAGAGCGCGAAGGATCGTCTTGCGCTGAGGTGTAAGCTTGTATTCCTTTTGATGGAGCCGTTCGCACAAATCCTGGAAGCGGTCCAATGCCGGGCCCCCTACTCCAATACTCTTTCTTTTCATTATAATCGCCCTGGAAAAGTGCTGTCAAACTCAAAACTTCAGCCGGTAGAGCACCGTCAGTTGGAGGTGGGCCTCCGATTCGGCCTGGTCGATGGAGACGACATCGCCCAGTTCCCGCCCCATGCCTGCGGCGATGGCCTTGGCCTTGCGATTGGCGTCTTCGAGAGCTGCCTTGACGGCCTGTTTTTGAACATCACCGTTGCCGTCGTAGAGCGGCGCCATTTTGATGATCTGATTGGCGCCGTTAGCCAGCGCGGCCGCCAGCACCGCTTCCCGTTGTTCCGCCGGGACACGGTTGATCTCGATGGTGGAGGCTGCGACAAACCCCTGTGGAGATCGGGCGCCGGCGCCAGACCATTGGGGCGTCAACTGCTGGTCAAGACGATTGATGTTGTCCGGAGAAAAGCCGACATCGGCTAAACTGCCGAGCAATTTATCAAGGGCCCGGTTCATGGCTTGTTCCGCTTCGGTCGATGTGCGTCCTCCCTGCTGAACGGCCAAGGTCAGGCGCCACTGATCTGTCGGCAGGTCGGCTGTTCCCGTCACCTTGATGTGAACATCGCGGGGATCGACGGCGATCGCCGAGTCAAGGGGCGGCGCCGGGACTCGGTGGGTGGAAAGGTAAAAGGCAGTCAGCACGATGATGCTGAAAAAAATAAGGGCGATTTTATTAGCGGTCGAGCGGTTATTCGTGGCGATCAGTCCTCCTCTGTCGTTCAATCTCGTCCTAAACGGTAGCGCCAGTGAATAAAGTGGTGGCAAGGAGGTGGAACCCATGGCAGAACAACAGGAACCGGCAACCCTGTCGGCAACGCCCGTTTTGGTCGGAACGGGCTACGCCCTGGCGGCGTCGCTGGGCGTTTCTGTATTGCTTGTCCTTTTTTTCTTCTTTACCAGCTTGTCCGAGCGATACATCATGCCCGTTGTCCATAGCGCCTACGGACTCTGCGCCTTGGGCGCCGGCTGGGTGGCCGCCCGCAGGGCTGGCGCCAGGGGATTGATTTACGGTTTGCTGGCAGGGTTGAGCTTTTTTGTCTTCACCATCGTTGTCGGTTATTTTGTGCCCGCCCCCGTATTCCCGATGACAACCTGGTGGAAAAAAATGCTCTTCGCCCTTGCCGGCGGTTCCGCCGGCGGCATCGCCGGGATCGCCTGGAAAGAATGAGCATCCTCCGTCATATTATCACAGGGGCGATAAAAAGCCAACGGGAAGAGGCCTGCCTCTCCCCGCTGCTTTTTACCCCCACACCTTCAAAAGCAATGTCCGCAAAAAACCGGGCAGCCGGACGAAGTAGATCCGCATGATGGTTTTCACCCCTTCTAACGCTCGCCTCTCTCGTTCCTCCCTAGTATATTTCTGATTCCCTCGGTCGGTGACAACGAACCAACCAAAACTGAAAGGCAACGACCGCCGCGGCCGCTGTCGTTACAGCCAGAGCAAAAACAGAAAAATGCTGCAGCCAGGCCACACAAGGCAATGACACCAGGGCGATGAGAGCAGCCAGATTGGGCGAGCGTGTCAACAGCAACACCGACAGCGCGACGGACAGCGCCACTTGGCCCAAGGGTGGGGCCACCTGGAAGAGAAACCCCGTAAAGGGAAGGCAGATGTTTCCGCCTCGGCCGCCAAGGACAGGCGACCAACCGTATCCGGCCAAAAGGAACAAGGCGGTCAGCCATTGGGCGATCTCACCGGCCTGAAAAAAGACAGTCAGCCATCCGATCAGCCAACCTTTGGTCAACTCTGCCAGCAGGGCGGCGACCATGCTCTCCGGTCCAGCGAGGCGCAACAGTTTGACGGGGCCGATGGATCCTGGACCATAATCGGTCACCGCCAGATGGCTCCTGCACCGGCCGATCCAGTAGGTTAATGACAGGGCGCCGAGCAGGTAGGCGCAGACAAAAAGCGTCAAGACCGTACACACACCCATTCCTCCCAAAATACGGTAGTAATGTGTATGCTCCGGTCTTGACGGCTATGACATCACCGTTCTGAGCCCACGGGGACTTGGTCGCAATCGTCCATGCCAGTCCGGCAGGCGGCGCAGATAAAGCGCCCGCACTTTTTGCAGACAAACATGTTGATCTGCTTTTTCTCCATACAGTCGTAACAGTACATGGTGTCGCAGTGCCCACAGACCGCTCCTTGCGTATCGGTGGCGCCGCAACGTTCACAGTAAGGAATTTTCATGCCGCCATCACCTCCCCGTATGAAGCTTGACGAGCAGGGATATACTAGGATTGCGGAAGTCCCCTGCCGGCAAGATGGTCCCTTCCCGGCTAGCCTAACCAGCGAAGAGGGCTTCCGCCTTTTCTTTGCCCTCTATGGTCAAAAGAACCCCTGGCGCGGGCCAGGGGTTTGTCTTTTCGTCTTGCTGGTCAGAGTTTGGGCACCTTCAGGTTGGACACCATCAATCCGGCCAGAAGCAACATAGCGATGGGAAAAAAGAGCACCGGAAGGCGGGCGCCGGCCAAAGAAAAAAGGGCCATGAGGGGACCGGCAACAGTGATGGGAATCCCGAGGAAGTGGGTGGTAATGTTGAGCACATTAAACCGGGCCAAGCGAACAGCGCCACAAAGGGCGAAAACGATGGCGATGGCTAAGCCCACATAATGGTACGGTTCTTCCAAGTGGGCCGCGTAGACGAGGATCGCTGGCGCCACACCAAAGGAAACCAAATCAGAAAGAGAATCCAGTTCTTTCCCGAAAGCCGACGACACTTCAAGCTTGCGAGCCACCCGGCCATCCATCCCATCGAGGACAGCGGCGAGAAGAATCATGATAGCGGACATCATGTAGTTTTGATCCATGGTGTAGACGATGGAGAGTATTCCCAACAACAGGTTGGTGAGTGTGAAGGCATTGGGAATGGCCGCCTTATGATTCATCAACTAAACCTCCATGGCTGGAACAGCTTGGCAGATCATACTCGAATGATATCTATTTTATCATTTTTCTTGTCCCCGCAAAAGGTGCAAGGGCTTTTCTCCGAATATTTCGCACCAACCGGCAGTTTGCCCGTTCCAAGCAAAAAAGCGTGCCCCGGTGCTCCCATTCTTCAAAGCTCCACGGCAACTTTCCAGATCATCAGGAAAAACGCGGAGCGATAGGCCGCATCCCTCAGCCAGTTCGCGGGGGGTTGGAACGACGAGGCAACAGAGACCGCGCTCTTTCAGCCGGTCTTCGGCGCCCATCGCTTCTTGCGGCGAGACAAAGGTGATCAAGGGAAAATTCTTTTGGCGCCAAAGTGTTTTGGGATCACCGTATGCGTGGCTCAGCGGGCATTGCTCCTCCACCCCAGCCAGTAACGGCTTGGCTGGACAAAATCAATAATCGCTTGAGCCGCCTCAAGCAGAGATGTAACCTGAAGAATACCGGGAACAGCCTGGTGAATCGGTTCATCGTCAAGCAGCGAGTCGGTTGACCTGAACAGAATCGGCAGTTCGACTTGGCGAAACATGGGAATATCGCCAACCGAATCGCCGATGGCTGCCGTTCTCTCGGCGTTTATCCGATATTTTTTGCAGAAACGGCGAACCCATGCCCCTTTGTCCCTGTGAATGTCATCGGCGGAGACATGAACAAAGACACGCCCTGTCAATCTGCCGTCGACGACCTCCAACTCGTTGGCGATACTGGCGAAAGCGCCGAATTTTTTAGACAAGTGATCCGTCAGTGCCGTCAACCCCGTTGACAAAAGGATGATCCGGCATCCGTGGCTTTGCAGTCCTTCGAGGGCTTGTGCGGCATCAGGTCGAAGTGGGATTTCCGAGATCCATTGTTCAATCGCTTCAACAGGGGCGCCGGCAAAATGGGCGGCGTCTTGGGCGGCGAATTCCCGGTAGTCGATGGCGCCATTCAAAAAAGCTTCCTGAATCGGGATCCCCATCGACTCCCACAAGCCGAGGCGCCGGTAAATCACTTCCCACACATTGGGTCCTGTTGTGAGGGTGCCGTCCACATCGAAGAAAACCAGCATCCGCTTTTCCTCCCCTGTCACATGAAGCCTGTCAGCAATCAACACAACCTAGTTTCACAAAATACAGGCCGTCGGGAGACGGCCTGTATTCCATTCCGATCCTACTCGGCCCAACTGGCCAGGTATTTGCTCTGTTTGTCCGTCAATTCATCGAGGTTCACGCCGAGGGCTTTCAACCGGAACTCAGCCACCTTGCGATCGATCGAATCAGGTACGGAATAGACACCCGGTTCCATCTTGTCACGATTCGCCGCGAGGTAATCCAGAGACAGCGCCTGCAGGGCAAAGGTCAGATCCATCACCTCGGCAGGGTGACCATCGCCACAGGCCAGGTTGACAAGCCGGCCTTCGCCGAGAAGGTAGACCTTGCGGCCATCATGGAAGGCGTATTCTTCGATATTCTTGCGGGCGGTGCGGACGTTGACAGACAGCGCCCGCAGGTCTTCCTTGTTCACTTCCACATCGAAGTGTCCGGCGTTGCTGAGGATGGCCTTGTCCTTGATCACCTCAAGGTGCTCCCGGCGGATGATATCGCGGTTACCCGTGACAGTGACGAAGATGTCGCCGATTTTGGCGGCTTCGACCATGGGCATAACCTCAAAACCATCCATCAGCGCTTCGTTGGCCTTGATCGGATCGATCTCGGTGACGACGACGCGGGCATTCAACCCTTTGGCGCGGGCGGCGACGCCCTTGCCGCACCAGCCGTAACCGGCGACGACGACCACTTTGCCGCAGACGGTCAGGTTGGTCGTGCGCAGGATCCCGTCCCAGACAGACTGGCCTGTGCCGTAGCGGTTGTCAAAGAGGTACTTCATCTGGGCGTCGTTGACGGCCATCATGGGGAAAGTAAGCTTGCCTTCCCGGGCCAGCGCCCGGAGGCGAAGGATGCCGGTCGTCGTTTCCTCGGCGCCGCCGATGATCCCTTTGGCCTGCTCCAGCCGTTCGGCATGGAGGGTGGCCACCAGGTCGCCGCCGTCGTCGATGAGGATGTCCGGTTGAAAATCAAGGGCTTTGTTCAGGTGCATCTTGTATTCTTCGTCAGTGGCGCCGTGCCAGGCGTACGCGGTCACCCCGTTTTTCACGAGAGCGGCCACGACATCATCCTGAGTGGAGAGGGGGTTGGAACCGCAGACAGCCACCTCGGCGCCGGCGGCTTTCACGGTCAAAGCCAAGTAGGCCGTTTTCGCTTCCAGGTGCAGGCAGATGATGGCCCGTTTGCCGGCCAGGGGTTTGCGTTTCTCAAAGTCCTTTTTGACTTGATTCAAGATGGGCATGTGCTGGTCGACCCAGTCGATCTTCTGTTGACCCTGGGGGGCAAGATTGATGTCGCGAATCATTGAATCCACAAATAAGTCCTCCTCAAGCATCATGCAATTTACTCAACCCCGCTGTTCGAGGGCGGTTGAACATCAGTAGGGACCGGCGGAGCGCCTGGGATGACGCGATTGGGCGTTGCCGGATTTAGCGCGTCAGGCGGGCGGGCCGGGGTCGGCGACGGAGCCGACGGACCTGACGGTTGTGGGGGCTTTGGGGCGCCTGGAGTGGTCTGCGTCTTGCCAGTAGACGTCTTATCAATGGGTGTTCCAGGAGCGCTAGGACTTTGGGCGGTGCCGGCTTTTTGCTCGCCGTTGCTCTTCCCATCAGAATGAACGGCAGCTTTGCCGGCCTGTTCCGCGCCCGCTTTTCCCCCGAGTGGAGAATCGGTAACCGGTTGAGGCCCTTTGTCGTCGTCCGGGCTCACCTCTTCCGGTTCCGCCTTTGGTTTTTCTTTGGGCTTATCGAGGACGACGATGCTTTCATCGATGATCTTAGTATTCATCACGCCGCGCATGAAATCAAGCGCCGCTTGGCGCGATTTTGCCGGATCGACCTGCCAATAGCTGAGGCCATTGAGGGTGACAAAGTTCCCAGGCAAGGTGTTCGCCACGATGTTGCCTGCATTCCAGTCTTTGGCCTTCATGGCCAGGGAGACGAGATCGCCGGCGCCCAGATTGGTGTCGACGTCTTTGACCAGTTGAGGCGCAAGGGCAGGGAGTTTCCACACCGTGTTTACCTGCAGCGCCTGTTTGGCAAGGGCTTGGAGAAACTTCTGCTGCCGTTGGGTCCGGCTGATATCGCCCAGTTCGTCTGACCGGAACCGCACATACTGGAGCGCCTCTTTGCCGCTTAACCTTTGAAGACCCTTTTTTAAATTAATTAAATCTTCCGGATTTCCTTCATTGTGGTACATGTTTTTTTCGATGTCGATTTCTACGCCGCCGAGCGTATCGACGATTTCTCGAAAACCATTAAAATCCGTCTTGATATAATAGTCGATAGGAATCCCCAGCAGTTCCTCCACTGTTTTCCGAGTCAGCGGAACACCGCCGTACATGTGGGCCGCGTTGATCTTGTCCATGCCGTGTCCGTCGATCTTGACGCGCGTGTCCCGGGGGATCGAGAGCAAATAGAGTTTTTTGTCCTGGCGATCGACACTGGCGACAATGATCGTGTCAGTGCGTCCATCGATTTCACCAGGGCGGTTGTCGACTGCCAGCAGGAGCACATTCATCCGCCGTTTGAGCTCCGAATCCGACAAGGGACCCTCCGAATTGAAGGGATCGCTCAGCAAATCGGGACGTAAAATCCCGTATGTAACCCCTGCGGTCACCCCCAAGAGCAACATAAGACCAAAAAAGATCATCAGCCTCGGTCTGGCTTTCCAAAGTTTCATCGAATCACCTGCCTTGAATCGTTCTACGATGAGGGGGGCATAACTTGTCGAATCGGTTTACTGGCGAAGACATTGTCGCCCATCATTCTACCACGAAAACGGTCTCATTAATAAAGATTTTCTAACCAGAGGGAATGTTTGCGGCCCGACACCTCACCAGCGCCGTTAACAGTCGAAAAAAAAAGAAAACAAAAGAGGAGGCTATGGGCCTCCCCTTCCAGACACCTCTGTTATTTCTTTTCAATCACGCTGCCGCAAACGAGACACCGTTCCAGATCATCGCCTTCGACATTATCACAGTCTTTGCATTGAGGAGATTTTTCGACGACACCGCCATCGACATAGTTTTTACGGAAGCGTTCCAACTCATCCTCTTTGTCCCGGCGGCATTCACGGCATTTGTCACAAAGGGCCATGCTCTCCCCTCCCTTCTTATGCCATTATACCCTACTCGAGGGCATCCAAGCAAACGACACCCTGACCGAGACACCGGCTTCCCCAGTAGAGGTGAAAGGTATCGTCCGGTGTCACCGGTCCCACGCCAGCCGGCGTGCCCGTATAGATGATGTCTCCCGGTCCAATGCCAAAGGAAGCCGCGCAAAAGTCTAGGATCTGCTGCACGTTGAAAAGCATGTCCCGCACATTGCCTCGTTGCGCCTCCACACCATTGCGGGTAAGGGTGAAATCCGCCTCAGCGAGCGCCGCTACACCAGGAAAAGGAATAAAGGGCGTCAGTGCCGCTGAGTTGGGGAAGCCCTTCGCTTCGAGCCAAGGCTGGCCTTTTCGTTTGCTCTCGGCCTGCACATCGCGCAATGTAAAATCGATGCCAAGGGCCATCGCGCCGATCAGCCCATCGGCGGTGCTCCCTTTTTGGTAAGGGTGATCCACCCGAAGAACCAGTTCCGCTTCATAGTGAACGGCGCCTCTTGTTCCCGGCAGATGAAGCGCACTGCCATCGAGCAAGACCAACGCATGGGTTGGCTTGGAGAAGATCAGCGGCCGCTCGGGAATCGCGTTGCCCAACTCAGCGGCATGGAGAGGGAAATTTCTTCCTACGCAGTAAATATTTCGAATGCCCTTCATCTTATCGCCTCTTTCGTTATGAAAATCATAGCAAAAACAAGCATATTCCGTAAGCCTTCTGGCTAAAAAAGGAGGAAAAAATCGAAAAAGTGCGAAATAAATTTCCATAAAAATTTGTTCGGCTTCTGTCAAAAGAGCCATTTGGGAGGGTATCTATTGCGAAAACCACTGTTTCTATTGGCTGCTTGGACACTGTTGTCCTTTGGCGCCGGCATGGCGGAGGCGAGCGATATCTCGGTCCGTGTTGCCGATCCGGAGATGCCGGGGGCTTGGAAACCGGTTACCGTCCAGCGGGAAGGCACGATGACCAGCGAAAACCTGCCCTCGCCGTTTTTAACGGTCCATGCCGGTGAAAACCAGGCGCTGAACTCCGTTTTTCTGGTTGCTGATGCGGAGGGGCCGCAAGCGGTCCACGTAGGCAGTCGCATCACACTGACACTGCCCGTGGGTGTCGAGTACATGCAGATCCCTACCGCGGAAACACTGGACAGTTATGTGGCCTACCCGTCAATGCTCAACTGGTTTGCCAATTCCATCTTCCCGGAAGGTGATCAGCCGGCCTTGCGCTTTGTTGCGGCGACGCCTCGCTCCTTGACGGTGGAAATCGCCCACATGCGCTCCAAAGGGATGCCCTTTGTGGAATTTGTCTTCTATGCAAAGGATCGGAGCATGGTGCGCATCTCCCCGGCGGTGTCTTGGTCGCAGAAAAAAGGCGATGGCGCTGACACGATGACCCGCCAGGAGTTTTTCACTTATTATATCGATGTGGCGCCGTCGCTCAAAGGGATCGAGGAACGCGTCAAAGGAGAGGAATCGGACCTGTTGCGCCCCTTTGGCGACGCGCAGAAAGTGGAGCCGGAGCTGCGTGGCCGCGTCGCTGGGCTCGTCAAGGAAAATCTGGTGATTGGCCGTCCCGGGAAGCAACTGGCCCCCGATGCGCCGATCACCCGGGCCGAGGCAGTCACCCTGGTGACACGGGAACAGCAGTGGGACACCCCCGCTTCCCCTGCTTTTGCCGACCTGGAGACCTCCTGGGCCTTGGGGCCGATCAGCGCCGCCGGCGCCAAGGGGCTTGTCAAGGGATATCCCGATGGCGCCTTCTGCCCTGAGCAGCCCCTCAGTTGGGAAGAAGCAGTGCTTCTGCTCGGACGGGTTTACGACAGCAACCTGTCCCGACGGAAATAACATTTCGGCCGAAATGGCAGTCAAGAGCAATCACGCAAGGAACCCCGTTCCCCTCTCCTTTTTAGCGAGGGAAACGGGGTTCCTTCTTTTTTATCCTAGGAAATTTCGAAGGCCATCTCCATCAATCCCTGGTATTGCTGTCAGCGTACCAAGGGGTTTGGCAGATCATCTTCTTAACGCCATTTTTTCGATGGTGTAACAATTGGTTTTTTCTGCTCCACCCAGCAAAAGGCAAATGATTCCGAACGTTTTTTTGCGTATTTCTCATGACAAGGCGACCTTCTGTTCGTATAATAGAACTGATGTTCCGAGAATATATGTTCTAAAAGGAGGGATCGCCTTGGATGAACGCACCCACGCTTTTTTCACCCAGAACCGGCTCTGGCAGGGTTCGCGCATGATCCTGCCGGAACACCGGGCCGGCGCCGTTGAGAAAATCCGGGAAGCGGCTCGCTCCATGCCGCTCCCCTGCCCCACCCAGGAATACCTGGAGGAGATCCAGGCGTTGGTCTTGGACGCTTGCGCCCGAGGTCGCGCCATCACCTTGCTCATCAACCGTGAGGGCCGGCTGGAGAAGCTCACCGGCATTCCCTTGCATGTGGGGCAGCCGCCGGGCCTGTTGCGCTGGCGCCGCGCAGGGTCGACGGAAAGCTTGCCCATCAACGCCATCGTAGGGGTGGAAGAGCCATGAACGGCGAGCCCACGGTCCTCCTGGCGGACATGAACTCTTTTTACGCCAGCGTGGAGGTGGCCCACAACCCCGCATTGCGGGAACAGCCGGTGCTGGTTTGCGGTGATCCGGAACGGCGCCACGGCATCATCCTGGCCGCTTCCCGCCAGGCCAAGAGCCGCGGCGTGAAGACGGCCATGACCGTCGGCGAAGCGCGAGCCATCTGCCCCGATGCCGTCTGTGTGCGCCCGCGCATGAGCCTCTACATGGAGGTATCCTGGCAGATCCAACAGATCGCCCGCACCCTTTCGCCGCTCGTGGAGCCCTACAGCGTCGACGAACTGTTCATCGACGTGCGGGGCGCCGAACACATCTGGGGCGGCGCCGTCCAGGCCGCCCGGGTTTTCCGGCAAAAAGTCTGGGAGACGGTCAAGGTCCCCTGCTCGATCGGCATCGGCCCCAATAAGTTTTTGGCCAAAATGGCCTGTGATATAGAGGCGAAAAAAAGCCCCTCCGGCGTCGCCCTGTGGCGGGAGGAGCATGTGGAAGCAAAACTGCATCCCCTGCCGACAGGGAAGATGTTCATGGTCGGGTCGCGGATGGAGCGGCATTTTCGCGACATGGGCCTGCTCACCATCGGCGAACTGGCCCATTACCCGCCCCACTACCTGACACGGCGCTTCGGTCTTCGCGGCCATGTCTACCACAATCTGGCCTGGGGGCGCGATCCCTCGCCGGTTTGTTCAAACTCCTTCGAACAGGTCAAAAGCGTCGGTCACTCGATCACCCTGCCCCGGGACTATCACCGCAGCGAGGACATTGAGTTGATCCTGTTGGAATTGACAGACGAGGTCTGCCGGCGAGCGCGCAAACTAGGCAAAGCCGGCAAAACCGTCTCGGTCGGCCTGCGCGCCTATGATCTGACTCGAGGGTTCTATCGCCAGACCGCCTTGGCCTGCCCGTCAAACCTGTCCGGGCCGGTCTTTGAAAAGGCGCAAGTCCTTTTTCGCCGCTACTGGGACGGCCGTCCGGTTCGCACGGTCACAGTGGATCTCAGCGGCCTTGAAGAAGATGGCGCCCTCCAGCAGGAACTGTTCCGGGACATGGACCGGCAGGATCGGGTGAGCCGCACCATGGATCACATCCGCGACGCCCTGGGAACGACCGCCGTCGTCCGCGCCTCTTCCCTCCTGCCGGCCGGCCAGGCTCAGGACCGCGCTCTCAAGATCGGCGGCCATTATCGATAACAACTATCCTGCGGCGCCAACCGGGTCTTCCAGTTCCCGCCAGCCCTGGTTCCGCATCCGGAACTGGATCGAACCGTCGTAGTCATTGATCTCGGGCAAACCGAGGAGGGCTAAGGGGCCTGCGGGGTTTGCCGCGCGGAAATCTTCGGCCTGATTAAAGCCGATGGCTGTCACACCCTGACCACTGAGGCGGAGATGATTGCGTTCGCGGCCCAGAAAACGGACTTGCTCAGGCTGAAAAGGCTGCAGGAGAAAGGTAGGCCGGGGAAAGCCGGCGCCATAGGGGGCAAAGCCCTCGATCTGCGCCACCAACGCCCCGTCGATCTCGTCAGGGCGCAGCACATAGTCGATGTCCACGGTAGAGACAAAGAGCTCTGCCGGCGCTTGTCGGACCGCCGCGTCCAGGCGCCGGCGCAGGGCGGGCAGGTTTTCCTTGGCCAGGGAGCAGCCTGCGGCCATCTCATGACCGCCGCCCTTGAGCAACAGGTCAGCGCAGTCGTCGATAAGATGAGCCTTGACGGAGAAACCCTTGACGCTGCGAACGGATCCCTTCAGAATCCCCGTCTCCGGGCTGTCCGTCAGCACCAGTACCGGCCGCTGATAGGCCTCCTTGAGCCGGGAAGCGATAAGCCCCACAATCCCCTCGTGGAAGGCGGGGTCATAGACGACGATGAAGCCGTCCTCCCCCTCCCGCTGGGCCTGTTCAAAGGCCGTCTCGGTCTGATGGCGGGTCAGTTCCTGCCGTTCCTCGTTGACCTTCCGCAGTTGGGCCGCCAATCCAGCGGCTCGGCGGCGATCGGTGGTCAGCAGGAGTTCCACCGCCGCCGTCGGCACACCGTCGATGCGACCGGTGGCATTGAGCATAGGGCCAAAGATGAAACCAAGGTGGTAGTGCGCATTTACCTCCCCCTTGAGATCGGCCGCTTCTTTGATCGCCAGCAAGCCCGTTCGCGTGCGATCGCCCCAGTTGATCAGCTTCAACCCGTTTTTGATAAAAACGCGGTTTTCCCCGGTCACTGGCATCACGTCGGCGACCGTGCCGAGGGCGACGAGGTCGAGGGAACGCAAGATCTCGCGCGGCTTCCCTGCTGCGTGGAACAGGAGCTGCATCACCTTAAAGGCCACGCCGACGCCAGCCAGGTGTTTGTCGGGGTAGGCGCAACCAGGTTGTTTCGGATTGACGATGGCATCTGCCAGCGGCAGTTCTTCACCCGGTTCATGGTGGTCGGTGACAACGACCTGCATCCCCAACTCCCGCGCGCGGCGGACGGCGTCGACGGCGCTGATCCCGTTATCAACAGAGATGATCAAGCGAGGTGTTCCACGCCGGGCGATCTCTTCAACACCGAGGGGGTGCATGCCGAATCCCTCTACAAAGCGGCTGTTGATGTACCAGTCTACGGCGGCGCCCAGCTTGGTCAGACTCTCCACCAGCAGCGCCGTCCCTGTGACGCCGTCACAGTCATAGTCGCCGTAAACGGTGATGGGGAGCCCGCCACGGATGGCATCGCCGATGATCGCCGCCGCCTCGGCAGCGCCCTTCAGCAGCAAGGGATCGTGCATGTCCTCGATGCCGGAGCGGACAAAGCGCTCCGCTTCCGCAGGCCCGATCCCCCGCCGAGCCAACAAGGCCGACTGAAAAGGGCTATATCCAGGATAAAAAGGTATCTGTTGCGTTGATGGGAAGTTCCACCGCATGGGCCGCCTCCGGTCTGCTCTCTCGATGCGATTATTTTTATCAGTATGAGATAGGCGATTGAACGATAGATGAACTTTTTTAACGGATGATTATTTTAGCGGATGCTCTTTTCCATGCGCACATGCCAAATGCCGGCTTCAAGAAAGGGCTCCGGGGAAAGCGCGGTGTACCCCAGCTTTTCATAGAATCCTTGCGCCTGGATCTGGGCATTGAGGAGGCACCGTCGGTAACCGAGGCGAAGGGCCTCCTCTTCCAGCGCCTTCATGATCGCGCGCCCCAGTCCCCCAGTTCGAAACCCCTTGCAAACGGCCACACGTTGCACTTTTATCGTTGTCTCGTCATAGGGCGTTAGTCTGCCCGTCGCCGCCGGTTCTCCCTGCAACGTCAGCAGGATGTGACGACATTCCGCCGGCGAACGGTCAAATCCATCCACTTCTAACGACTCAGGCACCCCCTGTTCCCCGACGAAAACATCTCGGCGAATCTTCAAGCATTGCTCCAACTGGCACACCGTAGTGACAGTGATGATTTCCACCTGCGCCATCACTCCCGCGTATTTCAATATCTTTTTTAAGCAAAAAGACAACCTCAAATAGAAAAGCCCGGCGCGACTTCGCCAGGCCTTGGAATCAAATCGACAGCCTTTCAGGCTGAATGGCCAGGTGCCTTTTTGCAACAATTGCAGGTTTCCAGCGGGATCAACAGCGCCAACTCGCCGGGACGGATTTCCACTGTCTCTCCCGATAAAACCTGACTGGGCTCACTAAGAGGAGTGCAGAATCCCCGGTTCCCCTCTAAAAAGATGGCCATATGGGTGATCCCGCCCCAAGATGCCGTGGCTTCCGGGAAAATCACCGACTCGGCGTTGCGGGCCATATAACCGTCACCGGTCCGGACAAGCTGGAAAGTGACGGGTTGACGGGCATACCCACCGCCAGACACCTCCACCTGTACATCCATCTCATAAGAGCCGTAATAGGACTTTGCGAGGACGGGATCAGCGGTAAAAAGGGCCACCTTGTATTCCTGTATCAACGATTCTCACCTCTTAGAACGACTGTCCGAAACGATCCTATCACGATCAGCGCTATCGGGCTCTATCGGCAGCCCGTAGAGTCGCCGATCCTTCCATTACTTTTGATTAAATCCAAAGTTAACGTCAATATGCATCCCGTCCACCAGGTACTCAATCGTCAAAAAACGAGTGCTGCTGATGGTGATGGTCGAACCCTGTCCCAAAATAATGGTTGGTGGCGAGATATCGATCGTAATCGCCCCTTTTTCCAAGGTCATGGCCGCGTTCGCTGTCAGCATATTGACCAGTTCCGATACGGCGCTCTGGGCTAGCGCATCAAAGGTATCGACCGGCATCCCGCCCATCATCGTCGAAGCGATTTTTTTGGCCACTTCTTCGGTAAAGTTGTAGGCGATATTCCCTGCCACGTCGCCTGTCGTGCCGATGAGACCAAGTACGCCCTTCCCGGCCACGAAACGTTCGCCCACAGAAAGCTTCCCCCGGGTGATCTGCTGAAAGCCGAGCATAGGCAGCACATTGTGAAGAGCTTCCACAAAAGGCTCAATGTGTTTAACGTCCACCGGAGGCACCTCCAAAACCGACCAGCAGGTTCCATGGACCTTCTCCGGTCTGCGCTGTTGTTCGGAAGCCGATCATTTTTGGATTGATGATCCCCACCTTGCCGCAAAGGATGCTCGGGGAAGTAAGTCGGAGATTGCCCCCGCCGATGCGATCATTGATGCGTGAAACGCCGTGACCGGCAATAATGTTGCCGATCTCAGCAACGGCGTAACGCATCTCCTGATCATCCACACTGTCCTTGCGCAGGATCCGGCACGCCGTTGCCAGGGCCGTTTCTGGCGCGCAATCCAGGATCATTTTACCCGCCCGATCGCCGGTGATACCGATCACCACAGCGATGCCCAGGGAGGCATATTCAGCCTCTTGTTCGGATAGCTCCGAAAGAGTGACCGAGGCGGACAACAACGTCGCGAGGCTATCCTGTAAAGCTTGTCGGAAGACTTCAGCGAAAACGTGAGCGTCCTGTTGGGTTTGTTCCCGCTTTCGCAGGATGTTGAGAGCTAAACGGTTCAATTCTTCTGGTGGAAAGGGTTTTTGCAGGAAATGAGCGATCCCCAGCGCATGCGCCCTTTTGATCAGGTCCAGATCACGCATGGAACTGATCATGACGATCTTGGCGTCGGGATCAATGTCAAGAATTCGCCGGACACATTCCAAGCCATCCATATCAGGCATGGTGATGTCCATTGTCACCAACTGCGGTTTCAGTTCCCGGTACCGTTGAATCCCTTCGTAACCGGTGCTGGCCATCCCGATGACGTGAAAGTGCTCTTCCTGAAGGGAATTCTTGATGATCGACTGGCTGAAGGGTGAATCGTCGACGATCAGTATCTTGTACTTATCCTGGGACAAGGAAGACCCCCCTCTTTCCGCCGTTATTTTAATAGGAACACAGTTGGAGCACATTCGCAGGAATCTCGCAGGAATCAATAATAGTCTCCCTGTTTGCCATCGAAACAACCCTACTGCTATGGTAAAACACAGGGATGCTATTGTACATACCCTAAAGGATTTCGGCCACTTTTTCTATCTCAACGGCCGATTCCGCTAAAGACTGCATGGATGCCGAGATTACTTCCGTCGCCGCAGCTTGACGATCGCCCAGTTCGGCAGTCTGATTGATTTTCTCTTCGATTCTTCTCATTGACTGATTGATCACCCGAAGGATTTCTTCGATTTCCTTGACCGAAGACTCACTGTTCTGATCGCGCGGATATTTCACAGCTTTTTCAAACTTACGACACAAAAAGGACACATCGTCTTGATAATCTAAACTTGGATAAAAAATAACAGAAAGGAAGGTCAAGATGAACCGCCAATTGCCCATAGAACAATTCACCTGTTCCTGCGTAAAGTGTACCAGCCCCTCCTTTTGCTGCTCCGCATATAAGATGAATCTTTCCTTGGATAGCGAACATCTTATCATCCAACCAAAAATCGATTTGATGGGCCCTAATCTTCGACTTCTCTGTGACCGCACTACGGAACATCTTCAATCGCTCTTATCCGGTCCATCAGTCCTCCTCGTTGACTTATCTCAAGTCGATCGCATAGACTTGTCCGGCATCAGCTGGCTTTTCCGCCTTTACCGCTTGACCAAAGCACAAAAAAGTGACTTCCGGCTCGTCAATGTTCCCCCATTGATCAGGCAACACATAGGGTTTACCAAACTTGACCGGGTGTTTCAACTTTAGCTATATCAATCCTGCCAAAAAAGGCCCAGGACGTCATCCTGGACCTACCGTTTCTCCATCTTTTTCACTTCTTACGTGGCGGCGTATCCAAATCCGAAACCGGTGCCAAGGATAGCGATAATGATGATTAAGATAGCTAATGCAACAATACGGTTTCCAATAAAGTTGCTGGCAACAACGCAGTTCCCCATAAGGAACCCTCCTCTCCTCCGATTTTCAATCAACGATTAACAATCACCTACATATCCGCCGCCGACAATCGCGGGATAGAATGCTCCGATGACGATGAGGGCAATCGCAAGACCGACTACAGTGGGAAAACCGACGTAACCACCGGCAACAACAGCCATGGTAAAGTCCTCCTTTCAACGGTACTGAGTACACCTGCGATACCATTTTATGGATAGGACAAGGGAACGTGTGATTATCCCTGAAAAAATATTGTCATGAACGAAAGCATCCTCGACTGGTTCGTTTGCGTTCTCTCCGGGCACCCTATGCCTGGTGCTTTTAGTAAAAATAAGCCCTTTTTGGTTTAGTTTGCGCAAAACACAATATCGCTCTAGCCGTTCACGAAGCTACGCCATCCTTCCTCGTTCTTTTTTCAAATTGTGCAATATATGGTGTGAAGATTTTTATAGTAATACCTGAAAAAACAGCCGATAAAATCGTACCGACTGCAATAGGACCATGAAAAAAATACGCAAGAATTACAAAGAAAATACTGATGAATGCTCTGGAAATAGCGAGATTCCAACCTGTTAATTTTCTTACGACTTGCATCGATCGATCCATTGGATTAGGCGCAAAATCGGCCTGTAGATTGACTGCTATCCCGAATCCGCCCAATCCAAGACCAATCGTGAAACAGAGCAGTCGTGCAAGTATCGTGCACGGTTGAATCCAGTCTGAAGTTACAAATAACCAAAAATCAATACCGATTCCTGTAATGAATGATGTTAATAACGCTACGTATTCGGGGGTTCGACGTTGTGCTAGCGCATTAAGCAGAACCAGCAAAAGACCGATACTAATTTCCCAACTCCCGACGCTTAACCCAAACGTTTTATACAAACCGACAAGCAGCGCATCAAAAGGCCCCGTACCCATATGGGATTGAATGGTTAAGGAAATCCCAAAAGTCATAATTATAATCCCAAATGTATAAAACAAAAAACGCAGGAACTTCTGCTGCATAGTATTCTTCCAATCACGAAATATTGTTTGTAACGCAGTAAAAACTTTGGATGTTCTATTTACTGGCAAGTCGAAAACTATTGGCCACTTGCCACGCAGTAACCGAGTCAATCGCATCGGCGTCAAAATACAGATCATACGCTGTCTGATGTTCTCGATCTACAACATAAAAATGTCGTTCATAGTTTACTTCATTACCGTTAGCCGCAGCGGGTGGAATTCTCTTTAATGTAACCGAATAGCACTCTCGTTCGTAACCAGAATATTTATTCAACCGCTCCACCGCTTCGAAAGGATTGGGGTGTAGAAATTCAACCGAACTTCCTCCGGGGAAATGAAGCACCGCAACACCGCCGACATTTTTTTCTCCTGTATTATCTGTTTTAAATGACAGTTCCGCTACGGAAGAATTCGTTTTTACGACAGTCCACTTAGAAGGAACGGAAATATCATAATCGCTCGTCTGGATCGACTGTAGTGGAAACCCATCACTCACATTAAAGTCATCTGCCTGCCATCTTCCATCGATTGATTTGGTCAAAGTGATGGAAATCGCAACAGGATATACACCACCTATGGCCGACGTCCGACTGATGCCTTTCAGCTTATAGGTTCGTCTACTATCATTCGGCTTGTACACCTCTTCGACGTTTAATGTAGAGAGCCAGGGGGAAGACAGATCAAATTCTTCGAGTTTACGCTTTGCTTTTACCCCCTTATCGGATAAATAGTTGTCGAGAGTAAAGGTCCGAATGTTAGCACTGGGAGACTGGTCAATAGCACCGGTATCCCGAGTTAAAAGACATATCACTACACGGGCCAACGTGCCTTCAGGAGACTTCTCGTTGCTTCGGTTCTGTAGAAAAATCCAACTTCTTAAATTAAACCACGACGGATCAAGCGTTGGTTCAAGATCAATCTCTTTGTCTCGGGGTAGAAAGCTATCAAACTGGCTTTCCTCCTTAACGGTTGGCTCTTGTTTGGAAGCAACAGGCTCAGAGGCGGACGCACAGGCAGCTCCCAAAAGAGATAAGGTGATTCCCGCAACCATCGTTCGCTTTAACACAAGATTCCCTCCCGTTACAAAATGGATCAGGATCGGAGGATTCAAACGAATATTCGCCCGTTATTTTCACGATTAGAATGACAGGCGCTTTTTTAAATGGCGATCACGAAATTGCCTGTCGCTTATTATTCCACACATTACCTCTCCCCCCCTTCAAATCTTTTCAAGTCATCTGTCGGTGCTTCTTAGATGTCCTCAAAAAAATAAAACACCCCGGGCAGGGGTGTTGACGACAAGATAGAACCTAAGGCTTAAGAGTTCTATGAGAATGAACACCGTGAACGAAAGCGGAGACATCGCGATCAAAAAAACTCAGGCAAGCCTGAGTTTTTTTCTATATTGGTGCGAGAGGGGGGACTTGAACCCCCACGGTTGCCCACACGCCCCTCAAACGTGCGCGTCTGCCAGTTCCGCCACTCTCGCATACATGGAGCCACTGACCGGGATTGAACCGGTGACCTTATCCTTACCAAGGATACGCTCTACCGACTGAGCTACAGCGGCATATATGATTGAAGAAAGATGGCAGGGGAGACAGGACTCGAACCCGCAGCCTACGGTTTTGGAGACCGCCGCTCTACCATTGAGCTACTCCCCTATAAGCCATTGATGGAGCGGGTGATGGGAATCGAACCCACGTATTCAGCTTGGGAAGCTGATGTTCTACCATTGAACTACACCCGCAAACCGGATATAAACGATATGGAGCGGGAAACGAGATTCGAACTCGCGACCCTCGCCTTGGCAAGGCGATGCTCTACCGCTGAGCTATTCCCGCAAAATATGGTGCCGAAGGCCGGGGTCGAACCGGCACGAGGGGTGACCTCACTGGTTTTTGAGACCAGCGCGTCTGCCAATTCCGCCACTTCGGCAAAGTAGATGGTGGGCGATGAGGGAATCGAACCCCCGACCTCATGCATGTGAGGCATGCGCTCTAACCGACTGAGCTAATCGCCCGTACCAGCGGTGTTCGCCGGTGACGAAATATACTGTATCAAAAAAAAAGACTAAAGTCAACAGGTTTTTTCACGTTTCTACGGAGAAAATCAAGGAGAGACAGGAAAAGTATGGTCGTTTTCGATGCCGAGGATATTTTGCCTGTTCTATGCGTTGTTCTGTCTTCTTTTTCTTCTTTTATGGAATGAATAAACGGTTTAGCTATAGGCAAG